>CALFQW010000129.1 GCA_937919305.1 uncultured Candidatus Saccharibacteria bacterium | reverse complement strand
CCTCTCGCAATCCTGCAGTCGGTTGCATTTATATTTATCATCCGACAAACGGTCCTTGCCGGTAATACCGGTGTGTTGTCAGATATGAGTCTATACCAGTGGTTTATAGCAGTTACAGCTATGTCGGCTGGTGCAATACTCATGATGTGGCTTGGAGAACTCGTTACCGAACAGGGTGTTGGAAACGGTATATCTATGTTGATATTTGCAGGTATCATTAGCCAATTACCGAGTATTCTCGGTACAGTCTGGGGCTCACTTACTAGCGTCAGTAATGATGCCGATAAACTCAATGTATTCGGATGGTTTATGTTGCCAGTCAACGGCTTAGCGTTTTGGGTTGTCTTAGGCGTCGGGCTTGTTTCGCTGCTACTTCTCTACGTGCTCGTTAAGATCAACGAAGCTCAACGCGTCATAACCATCAACTACGCAAAACGTGTTCAAGGAAACAGTACCTATAGCGGCGTAAAGAGCATACTTCCAGTAAAGTTAATTACAGCTGGCGTTATACCTGTGATCTTTGCTGTAGCATTCCTCGCATTACCGGCGTTCATCGGTCAGGTACTAAAGTCTTCGGGAAGAGCCGAGTATCAAGACTTGGCTAACAAGCTGATAACCTGGTTCCAAACGCCTAACCCGGGTGAGTTTGGGCTGACGGGTGGTATAGAAGCATTTGTTTATCCTGCAACATATTTTGTATTGGTAGTACTCTTTACTTACTTCTACACAGGCATTGTCTTCAACAGTAATGAGATATCCGAGAATCTACAGAAGCAAGGTGGTTTTATCGAAAATATTCGTCCTGGCATACAGACAGAAAAATACTTATCTAGAACGGTAAACCGCCTCACATTATTCGGTGCGTTTGCTCTTGGCTTCATCGCTGTGATGCCGTTTATAGCAGAATACGTTTTCGCGCAGGTAGGCATCAACGCGACCAACCTCGCAATAGGCGGTACGGGACTCCTCATTGTTGTGTCTGTGGGTATCGAGACATTGCGTCAGATCAACTCACGTGCTCTAATGGTGACTTACGATCAGTACTAGAGGTTTTATTGAATGACAAACATGCTCGGTAGGCCAGATCTTGTTCAGGATATCAGTATCTATGATGGTGAGCATTTCTTTCCTGGAAGCATGGCGCAATATTCGTTTACATACATTACGTCAGCGGATGCAGACGGATTTTCACGATACTATCAGGGCGAGGTCTTCGAAGACGCGGTTGCCGTTCATCGCGAAGGTGATTCGGCATCATATGAAGTTGAGATTCCTGAAGATATGTCTGGGTCGTATCTTGGGGATGTTTATTCTCGCCAATTGGTAGCCGTTGCGGTCTTTGGGTATGAGTTACCTCATGAAGACTATGTGACATCACTTGACCAAAATGACTTGCTTGGAAGCTATTGGTCTGCCCGCGGAGCTGCCTAATAGTTATATTGACCAGCACGTAATATACGTTACAATACATAGTATTACATCGCGCTGCGAGATCTTATTTAGGGGTTTACCGAAAAGTATTTATCATGTATAATTCATATCTGTAACTTATGTCTGATACAAAGGAAGTCATTAAGCTGAATGGAAAGGTAGTAGAAGCACTGCCTGGCGCTCAGTTTCGTGTCGAGCTTGAGAATGGACATAGTATTATCGCTCACGTGTCAGGAAAGATGCGCAAGCACTACATTCGGTTAGTGCCGGGCGATAAAGTCGAGGTAGAGTTAACCCCTTATGATCTTACAAAGGGTAGAATCCGCTTTCGACTCAAAGACGATAAACGTTAAGCAGGGAGTAACTGGATGAAGGTTCGAGCCAGTGTCAAAAAAATCAGTCCCGATGACCAGCTTGTCCGCCGTAAAGGTAGACTCTATGTCATCAACAAAAAGAAGCCTAAAAACAAGCAGAGGCAAGGATAGTTCACTATGGCACGCATAGCTAACGTTACTATTCCAACTGAAAAACAAATCCAAATCAGCCTAACTTACATATATGGTATAGGCCCAAAATACGCGAAAGACATATGCACAGCTACGAGCATTGAGCCAACGACGCGTGTCAAAGATTTGACAGAATCAGATCTAAAAAAGATCCGCGATGAAATCGATGCAAACTTCAATGTCGAAGGCGACCTCCAGAGAGTCGTTGCAGGAAATGTAAAGCGGCTCAAAGATATCCAGGCATATAGAGGAATACGTCACAAGAACAACCTCCCTTCACGAGGCCAACGAACGAGAACAAATGGTCGAACTCGTCGCGGTAAGAGGGTTGCAGTAGGTGGATCACAACCTAAAGCAGCGACTAAGACATAGGATTTTATAATCATGGCAGAAGTAAAAGCAGCAACTAAGAAGAAAAAGCAGCGCCGATCAGTAGCGATGGGGCAGTTGCATATTCAAGCTACATTTAACAACACGATTGTCACCTTCTCTGACAGCAAAGGTAATGTTCTGAGTGCGAGCAGTGCAGGAGCTTGCGGTTTCCGCGGCAGCAAAAAGGGCACTGCATATGCAGCACAGATTGCTACTGAAAAAGCAGCAGAAGCGGCAAAGAGTCAATACGGTCTTAGCAAGGTCGACGTATTTGTAAAGGGCGTAGGTCTCGGTAGAGATACGGCCATACGCGCCCTCGGTGGCCAAGACATTATCGTTGAGTCAATCAAAGACGTGACAGGTATACCTCATGGCGGTACTCGACCACGTAAGGCGAGGAGAGGATAGTATGGCGAGAGATAGATCACCGATAGTAAAACAGAGTCGTCGAGAAGGCTACGCCCTTCACCCGAAAGCTCATAAAATCATGGTTAAGAAGTCTGGAATTCCCGGACAGCACAGTAGGGGCCGACAGGGAAAGCAGAGTCTTTACGCGCAACAGTTACGTGAGAAGCAAAAGGTTCGTCGTCTATACGGCCTACTCGAGAAGCAGTTTGCAAGACTAATGTCAGATGCTAACCGAGCAGAAGGCCAATCTGGTGAGGTATTGCTACAATTACTCGAGAGAAGACTAGATAACGTCATCTACCGTGCTGGTTTCGCAACTTCACGCCGGGCTGCACGACAGCTCGTCACGCACGGTCATTTTATGTTGAATGGACGCCGCGTCGACATACCTTCAATACGCGTAAAAGTTGGCGATGAAGTCACCCTTCGTCCGAAAAGCACAAAAAGTGTGTACTTTACGAATATTGATCAAGTCAGCAAGGATTCAGTTCAAGCGTCGCTGAGCTGGCTCAAGTCTGATGTAAAAAAGTTGAGCGTGTCAATAACCGGTGTGCCAAAGCGGGAAGAAGCTGAGGCGGACATCACTGAACAATTAATAGTCGAGTATTACTCACGATAAGCTATCAAAGGAGCAAAGGGTAAATATATTATGGCAAAAGCAATCTACAACCCAACACTTGCAGGCGTCGAAGAGCAGAGTAAAACAAGCGTTACTTTCATCGTTGAACCTCTCCATACTGGCTACGGCATGACTCTTGGTAACAGCTTACGGCGAGTGTTGCTAAGTAGCATCGAAGGTGCTGCTATCACTTCATTCAAGATCGAGGGAGTTTCGCACGAGTTTACAACTGTCAAAGGCATCGTCGAAGATGTGGTTGATATTATGCTCAATCTTAAAAATGTAGCGGTTCAGTCGCATAGCGATGAGCCTGTTGAGCTTCGTATCGAGAAAAAAGGCTCAGGTGTTGTAACAGCTGGTGACATCAAAACAACTGCTGACGTCGAAATCATCAGCAAAGACGCAGTGATATGTACCATAGATGATCCCAAAGGTTCGATAGTTATGGACATTGTCGTCGAGACTGGTCGTGGTTACCAGACTATCGAAGATTCTGGTGAAAAGAGAAAGCACAGTGATCACATCGCTCTCGATGCATTCTTCAGCCCGGTCAAGCGTGTTAGATACAAAGTTGAAAAGACACGTGTTGGTCAAAACACCGACCTAGACAAGCTACTATTGACTGTTGATACTGATGGATCACTTAGTCCACAAGATGCTTTCGAAGAGGCTGCAGCTATTCTAATCAATCAGTACACTGCACTCGCAGGCTCTACTCGGGTTGAAGCGGCTGCGAGCATAGCAACTGAAGTCGTTGATAGCAACAATGAGCTCAACACTCCAATCGAAGATCTCAACCTAACTGCTCGAACAACAAACGCATTGATCAATAACGAGATTCGAACTGTAAATGATCTAGTTACACTTTCTGAGACGGACCTTCGTGATCTTAAAGGATTTGGTAGCAAGGCTTTAGACGAAGTCAAAGACAAGCTCGCCGAGATGGAGTTTTAATCTATGCATAGACACGGATATAAAGGTCGTAAGTTCGGTCGCGAAAGAGATCAACGCAAAGCTCTGATCAAAGGGTTGGCGACGAGTCTCGTAGAATATGGTGCGATCGAGACAACTCTCGAGAAGGCGAAGGAGTTGCGACCATACGCAGAGCGACTCATAACTAAAGCAAAGGCCGGAGATCTACATAACCGTAGGCAGGTTATAGCGGGGTTGAGCACACTTGATGCTGCGTATCGTCTAGTTGATGTTATTGCTCCTCAGCTTGATTCTAGAGATAGCGGTTACCTTCGAATCAAAAGAACCAAGATGCGCGTAGGCGACAATGCTCAACTTGCAAAGATTAGTTTCGTAGATGAGATCAAAGACAGTGTAGCTGAGCCAGTAGAGAAGGCGCCTAAAACTACTACAGCTACTGCATCCGAAAAGAAGGGAGCAAAATAATGAAGACCTATAGCAAAAAAGCTTCCGAAGTTTCACATAAATGGGTTCTTGTAGATGCATCAGAGGCACCTCTAGGGCGCCTGTCTACACTCATCGCAACCCGCCTAACTGGCAAGTACAAACCAAACTTCACACCAAATATTGACGACGGCGACTATGTAGTCGTGATAAACGCCGACAAGCTCATCGTGACCGGTAACAAAGATGTAACGAAAACGTACTACCGGCACACCGGATTCCCAGGCGGCATCAAGCAGCGTACTCTAAAAGAAGTCAAGGAGCTCGACGCATCACAGGCAATCGTTGCAGCTGTTAGGGGCATGCTGCCTCGCAACAAGCAGCACGCAGAACGCATGAAACGTCTACGAGTCTTCAATGGTGACAATCATGAACACGCCGCACAGCAGCCCGAACAATTAAAGGTAGGTAAGTAACTATGGCAAAAAATGAATATTTTTATGGACTTGGACGTCGTAAGGCTGCAACAGCACGAGCTCGATTATCCGGCGGTAAGGGTAACATCACTATAAATGGTAAGCCTGCTACCGACTACCTGTCAGGTAACACGACGCTTTTAGCCGAGTTAACCGACCCGCTAGCTCTGATAGGCAAGCAAAAAGAGTTCGACGTTAGTCTTGTTATCAGTGGAGGCGGTATGTCTGGTCAAGTCGATGCTGCAAAGCTCGCTATATCAAAGAGTATAAGTGCTATGAACGAAGAGTTACGTAGTACCCTCAAAAAGGCCGGCTTACTGAAGCGTGATCCTCGTGAAAAGGAACGGAAGAAATACGGACTTCGTTCTGCCCGTAAGAGAGAGCAATTCTCAAAGCGATAACGATTTATCTCATCAAAAAATACCCCACACAGACATGGGGTATTTTTATATCTACAGATGCATGGTAATCTATCTGTTATGGTCAAGAAAATAATTGCTGAGAAAATATATGTGTATGAAAGCCTCATTGCACTGTTCGTAACGACACTAATCGTGAGTAACATAGCGAGCATCAAACTAGTCGGTGAACCCCCTATTGTTTTTGACGCAGGAACACTGCTGTTTCCCTTGGCTTACATACTCGGTGACATCATAACGGAAGTATACGGCTTCAAGAAGATGCGCAGAAT
>CALFQW010000128.1 GCA_937919305.1 uncultured Candidatus Saccharibacteria bacterium | reverse complement strand
CATCATTTAGATCAGATCTCGATGCAGAGATCGCTCCTTTGCTGTCGACGGCCACTATCGAACCTACACCGTACTTGTGTAGTAGTTTTATTATAGCGGTGCCAGCAGCACCTGCCCCGATGGTGACAACTCGCGCGTTAGCCAGATCTCGCCCTGTGACTTTTGCGGCGTTTATCAAGCCAGCCAGTACGACAATCGCTGTACCGTGCTGATCATCGTGCATCACGGGTATATCCAGTTCATCTTTGAGTCTTTCTTCTATTTCAAAACACTTCGGTGCAGCTATGTCTTCAAGATTTATTGCTCCGAAGCTTGGCGCTATTGCTTTGATGGTGGCTACTATCTCGTCGACTGAGTGAACATCTAGCGTAATAGGAACGCTGTCGATATCTGCAAAGCGCTTAAATAACAGTGATTTGCCCTCCATGACAGGCATTGAAGCTTTTGCGCCTATGTCGCCGAGTCCTAGGACGGATGATCCGTCAGAAATAACAGCGACTAGATTATTTGTCCAGGTATAAGTGGGAAGTTGAGATGGGTCTTCGGCGATGGCATTACTGACAGCTGCAACACCAGGCGTATAGTATTGTCCGAGAATCTCTCTGCTCAAAGGTGTTGTGTCACGTATAGCTGTGGTGATCTTACCGCCGTGATATTTATGTAGTGTGAGTGCTTTTTCGTTATTATCCATACAGATCAGTATACCTCTTTTATTTCGTGACGTTTTGTGCTAAAGTATGAGGCTGATTGTCATATAAATCCTAAGTGAGTAAATTAGCATGTTCGAACTTATCCAAAAAGTCAACCAACAGCATATGAAGAAAAAAGTCGTCGACGTTCGTTCAGGCGACACAGTACGTGTGCATCAAAAGATCAAAGAGGGAAATAAAGAGCGAACTCAGATCTTTGAAGGCGTAGTCATTCGTTGCGACAGGAAGCAAAGCCTCACAAGCCGTATCACGGTACGCAAGGTGGCGAGTGGCGTTGGTGTTGAGAAGAGCTTTTTGCTACACAATCCTCTCGTACTGAAAGTAGAAGTTACAAAACGTTCTAAGGTGCGGCGTAATTACCTCAGCTACCTTCGTGAACGAGCCGGCAAGGGCGCGCGATTGAGTGCAGTCAATTTTGATCGTGAATCTGTCAACGACGTTCGTGACCGAGAAGCAGAGGCTGCAGAAGCCAAGATGAAAGAAGATGCAGCAAAAGCTGCTGAAGAGAAAGCGGCAGCTGAGGCAAAAGAGCAAGCTGAACTAGAGAAAAAGCAAGAAGCCGTCGAAGCTGCACATAAAGAAGCTGACGCAAAGTAAAGTTTCAAAAATCACATAGAAGAAAGATCGCCCCGCAAAGGCGATCTTTCTTCTATTATCGCTATACACGTTCACGAATGAGTTATATGAGTGTTGATTTATGAGGAACAAGTTATAGCTAATAGATTACACTGTATACATGATAGTCGGGATAGATGAAGTAGGTCGAGGCCCGTGGGCTGGGCCACTGGTATTTGGTGCGGTTGTACTCGGTGATGTTGATATGGACGGTCTTACTGACAGTAAAAAACTTTCTCCGAAACAACGCGCTACACTATCGACTCTCATAAAAGAACAAGCCGTAAGTCATAATCTCGGGTGGGTGCATGCTGATGAGCTGGATGAGATAGGTCTGGCGGCAGCGCTTCGATTGGCATGCCGACGAGCTCTAGAGGGTATCGATGTTTCGTACGATCAGATAATTCTCGATGGGACAGTAAATCTCCTCGCTGATACGGGCAAAGGCCCATATGTCTCGACACTTGCCAAGGCGGATAGTTTAGTAGCAAGTGTAAGTGCCGCAAGTATCATAGCGAAAGTCGCGCGCGATACCTGGATGGTTGAACAGGATAAATTATATCCCGGCTATGGCTTTGCTGCTCACAAAGGCTATGGAACTGGTATCCATAGCACGGCTATGCAAAAACTAGGCCTGACTCCGCTCCACCGACGATCATTTGCTCCAGTCGCGCGCATTGCTGAAGTGCAAGATGCATCTCGGTTGAATGCAAAAGATACTATTACAACTAAAGTCATCGGTGATCTTGCGGAAGATGTTGTTGCGACTTTGCTCGAAAGTAATGGCCATAAAATAGTAGAGCGGAACTGGAAAACACGTTGGTGTGAGGTGGATATAATTTCATTGCATGAGAATACTTTGTATTTCACGGAGGTAAAGTATCGTCGTGCCGCAAGTCATGGTGATGGTTTCGCAGCAATAACAAACAAAAAGTTACGACAAATGAAGTTCGCCGCTGAGCTATATGGCGGCAAAAGTCTGCTCAGACATCATGATATACGCTTGGCTGCCGCCGCTGTCAGCGGTAGGCCGCCAATAGTGGATGACTGGCTAGTGTTAGGTGCGTAGGTTACTTACCAGATTTGTGCACGCTTATTCGGCGACAAGTAGAGACTGTCAGATGTCTTGACTCCGTATTCGTCATAGAATCTATCAATGTGGTTAACAACATTATTCACTCGGAAACGAGAGGGCGGATGTGGGTCAATTTTGGCTAGTTGCACGAGCCGTTCGCGTGTGGCATGGCCGCACTCTGCCTTAGCAAAGTTTGCAAATAGTGCTTTGTAGTCGTGATTATTTGATTGACTAGCCTCCAACGCTTCGACTGCGAGCTGCAGGCCACCGATATCTGCGATAGCTTCGCCCAGTATGAGATCTCCTTGGAGGAATGTTCCTGGGACGGTTTCGAATGCATTTGCTTGATCAACGATGAGCTTAGCCATTTTAGCGAATGCTTTGCGCTCTTCATCACTTTGCCAATCATTTACGTTGCCGTTGGCATCAAATTGTGAGCCTTGATCATCAAAGCCGTGGGTGAATTCATGACCAATTACCGCACCTATACCACCTAGGTTTGTAGCATAATCGGCGTTTGGGCTAAAGAAGGGTGGCTGTAAGATTGCTGCTGGGAAGACAATTTCTAGGCGATTAGGATGGTGATATGCGTTGACTGTATGAGCATTCATCTCCCACTCCTCGTCCTTAGGGGGCTTACCTATTTTTGCGATATCATCGACAGCGTCGAATTCTCGTAGCGTGAGAGAATTTGCTATGTAGTTATCAGGTTTAAGCAATAGAGTATCGAGAGAACGCCACTCAGATGGGTAACCGATAAATACTTTGATGTTGTCTAGTTTAGTATGTGCAAGTTCTTTTGTGGCATCATTCATCCATTTGAGTTTATCGATGCGATTGTGGTATGCCTTTCGTATATCCTCTACTAGCTCCAGAACTTCATTTTTGGACGTTTCGGGAAAGTGGATGGAAGTATATTCTTTGCCGAGTGATTCACCGATAACATATCTATCAGCTGATGTAACTGATCGTTTCCATAGCGGTTTTGGCACCGATGTTCCGTCGACTACTTTGCCATAGAAATCGAACGCAATATCAAATGTTGATTGATCTATCCAGCCAGCAAATCCGTCGACTAGCCTCCAGATCATATATGATTTGATGGCTGCGAGAGGCTGGCTATCAAGTATCTCAAGGCATGAGCGAATGAAAGATGGTTGTGAGACGATGAGGTTATCGGTCGGTTCTTGCCATTGTAGTCCTTTGAAATAGCTATCCCAATCAAAGTTGCCGTAGGTCTTTTTTAGTAATGCCATCGTAAAACGATTGTAGTTTTTCGAAACATCCCGTAGCTCAACATTTTTCCAAGACGACTCAGCGAGCTTGTTTTCTATCTCAAATGCCGACTCTAGATCACAGTTCGCCAGACAAGCTAGAGTATCTTTGAGACTTTGTTGATATTGTCTGTAGGCATCCCGGATCTTCTTCATGTCATCAGAATCTTCCAGGTAATAATCTCTGTTTGGAAGAGCGATCCCTGCCTGATGCGTTCTTAGTACTTGGAGCTTGGAGTCCTTGTCATCGAGATCTATATATAACCCCCAGAACATATTGAGGCTGAGTCTATGAGCGTATCCTAGGTAGTGAGCGAGCGACTCTGGGGAATCGATTGCATCGATCTTCTTGATCTCATCACCTAATGTGTTGAGATGTGTATCGCTATTGTCTGCAAAGTTCATAGCGCTGTCAAAAAAATCACGAAGTAGACCTTGCTCACTGGATAAAGACGATCTATCTGCTTTTCTTATCCCATCCACGATATCATTGACAGCTTTCCATGAGTTATCACGTAGCACATAAAATGTGCCCCAGCTACTCTCGCTATCAGGTATCGGATTGTTATCGAGCCATGTTTGATTAATATGCGAAAAGAAATCATCTTGTGCGCGTGGTGACACCTGCCGGTTTACATCGTTATTTTTCATGAGTATATGCCTCCGTTACAGTGATAAATTCATCGATTGATTCCTCGATCCATTTGTTTCGTGTGCTTATGTCAACGACGCCGATGCTGACGAGTTGCTCGATACGTGGCTGCCGAGTCACTATTTGCTCGAAGAAAGCACGGTATTTCTCCAGTTGATCTTGTCCGCTGAGATATACCGCACTGTGGCGGGCAAAATCATCATATCTATTGTCGTCATTGAATGTTTGTTCTATCCACTCCCAGTTACCTGTCATCCACTCCCAGATGAGCATTCTACTAGATGGGTTTTTCAAAAATCCGATAAACCATTGACGTAGGTCTTGTGGCTTCACAATTGTTCTGTCTGTGAGCCAAGGCAGGATCTCTTGTTGTAGGGATCTATCAGAAGTAGCGGTCAGTCCGCTGATAATCATCGTTTGCAGCTCTGAGTTGCTCGTTGTTCGGAGAGCATCCTTCAAATTTTTAATTTTATTTGCATCACCTTTTTTCACAAGAGCAGTGATAACTGCACTTTTTAGTTCGCTTTGGATCTGCTCGATGTCTTTCGACTCTGCAATAGCACAGAGTGTTTCTATTGATTCAGTATCGTTGCTATCGACGAGCATTTCAAATAAGAGGCCTCGTGTTGCGCTATTTTCTACGGGTTCACCAGCAGTTTCTATACTGCCGACGTCCGCTAAGCGCCGCTTGCAGATGGCGGATACGAATGCGTTAAGTTGCTGTAGTGCCATCGTGTTTGTCTCAGCGAGCCTCCTAAGGTCACCGATCGCGACATAGATCACTGACCATACGGCGTAGCTCGTATCGTCGCTTAGCATCGCAAGTAGATTGAGCATTCTGCTTATTGGTTCGATGCCGGCTCGTGTTAACAATATATGTTCATTTACAAATCCTAATCGCTCTATGTCGTTGAACGAGTTATTTCTGAGCGCTTCAAGGATCTCTGCATAACTCTCATCATCATAGTGTGTGATGAAATGGCCTACGTTTCCTAGGTTGAGATGGGGTAGTTTGTTTTGTGTAGTTATTTGCACGCTTTTCGATAAAAGTATTTCTGGAAAGTTTTCGTCTCTTGCAAACAGGGGTATCTGCCAAACAGTGTCATTTTGATCCTCACCGATTAGAAAACGTTCCTGAGATAAGTCATAACCGACCTGCGTTTTCTTTACATGTACGACAGGCATCCCGCTCACTGAGAGCCAGTGCTGCATCAATGATGCGGCTTCTGGTCGACTTGTGCTCGCGATTGCATTCCATAAGTCGTCTCCGGAAGTATTTTCATAGGCATGCTCAGCAAAGTAATGTTGTAGTGCAGCTCTGAAGTTATCCTGACCAACGAAATGCATCAACATCTTTAGTAGTCGACAGCCTTTTCCGTATACGATAGCCGGATCGAAAGCTGCATGTATTTGGCTAGGGTTATCGATAACAGTCCTGATGGGCTGGACATGAGCAAAGCAATCTCGACGAATTGCACTCGTAGGGTAAGTTGTTTCGAAATTTGTCCATCGGTTGGTGCCTGGTTGTACGGCATCGAGCGCGATGTTTTTTGTCATAGTAGCAAAACTCTCGTTTAACCAGAGATCATCCCACCACCGCATAGTTACCAGGTTACCAAACCACTGGTGCGAGGTCTCATGTGCGACAGTTGTTGCAGCGAAGTCTCGGTGCTCCTTGGAGGAGAGATCGTTTGCCAGCAACGCCGATTCACGGTACGTTATCAAACCCCAGTTTTCCATCGCCGACGCACTGAAGTCAGGCAAAGCTACGTGATCAAGCTTAGACAGAGGGTATGGTGTGCCATAGTATTCCTCAAAGAAGTCCAATACTTGTTTCGATAGCGCTAAAGAATAATCAACAAGGCTTATGTCCTGAGCATTTGTTGTATATACCTTTATTTCCGTTCCGTTCCTGCTCGTGACAGATTTAGACTGAAGATCTCCGATGACGAAAGCAAGTAAATATGAGCTCATCTTCGGTGTGGTATCGAAAGTATGTGTTGCAACATCATTATTATTTATGCAAGAAATCTCAGGCATGTTACTCAGAACGCCCAGACCTTTATTCGCGTCTATTTGTACGTCGAACCTGGCTTTAGCTTCGGGCTCATCAACACAAGGGAAAACTTCACGCGCATGATGGCTCTCGAGTTGTGTCGCGAAGAGTTCATGCTCGACTCCGTCTTGGGTGTAGTAGCATGGGTATAATCCATGCATAACGTCAGTTATCTTGCCGCGAAATGTTAGCTTTATCTCCACCTTACCTGGCTGAATCGAAGTTGAGCTGATGACGAGCTCATCGTTTTTGTCATAACGAACAGTTGCTTCTACGCCGCCAACCGAAGCTTGCGTGACCACTAGGTCTTTAGCGTGGAGCCGGACCTCACCTTGGATGCTCGAGACTCCCTTGACAGTTATCTCTCCGTTGAACGTTCTGTGATGAGTGCTCGTCATATCAAGACGAATAGAGTAGTGAGTAGGTTGAAAAAGAGTGAATAATCGGTCTACTTTATGCATGACAACTATTGTACATGAGCAGATAATCTTTACATTGATGCGTGCAATTAGTGCGTTCGTTCTTGGGGCTTGTTTTTAGGTCACTTAGCGGATATAATCATGTGTGTACATATCCGGCCAGCAGGTCGGATTCTTTAATAGAAAGGTTGCTATCATGCAAGAACTCAACATTAAACAGCTGGTGCAGGTCATCAGTACAATAGCGGAAGAAAAAAATCTTCCAGAAGATACGGTTATGGACGTAGTGCAGCAAGCAGTTGCTGCTGCTTGGCGTCGAGATAATGGTGACAGAGAGCAGGATGTTCGTGCTGAACTGAATACAGTGAACGGCACTGCAAAGGTATACGTCATCTATAGTGTCGTTGAAGAAGTCGAAAATCCAGCCACCGAACTAACTCAAGAGGCGGCGAAAAGACTCAAAAAGGATGCTGTAGTTGGTGACGTTGTTGAAGAACAGTTCGAAGCAACTAGCTTCGGTCGCGTAGCGGCACAAACCGCTAAACAGGTAGTCTTACAAAAGCTGCGTGAAGCAGAGCGCGAAGTTGTCATGGAAGAATTCGCAGACAAAATAGGAACCGTTATCACTGGTACCGTTCAAAGAGTAGAAGCAAGACTTGTGCGCGTTGAGCTTGGCAAGGCTATCGGTATCTTGCCCGCTAGCGAGCAAATACCTGGTGAATACTACAGTATTGGCTCTCGTATAAAGGTATTCTTGAAAGATGTTGAGCGTGAAAACAGGGGCCCACAGCTCATATTGAGTCGAGCCAATGAAGCTTTTGTCGATTACCTGTTCCAGCAAGAAGTCCCAGAAATGGAAAGTGGCGCAGTTGAGATCAAAGCTCTTGCACGCGAGGCTGGAAAGCGTACAAAACTAGCCGTAGTCAGTACAGTTCCAGGTGTTGATCCGGTGGGCACGTTCGTTGGTGGACATGGTACGCGAGTTACTGCAGTCATGAACGAGATTGGTGATCAAGAGAAGATCGATATCGTTCCATACGATGAAGACATAAAAAACTATATAGCAAATGCGCTCAGTCCTGCTGAAGTGTCTTCTATCGAGATTGACGAGAAAGAAAAAAGAGCCAAGGTTTTCGTAGCCGAAGACCAACAATCAATCGCGATTGGTCGTGGAGGACAAAACGTACGGCTTGCCAGCAAGCTGACGGGTTACGAGCTCGACATTGAGACAGGTGCTGCCGAGCCAAAGCAGCCATCAGCTACTGCACCTAAGAAACCTAAGAAAAACATCGAAGACAGCTTACTAAGTGCTGTTGATGAAGCTGGTTAAGTAAAAGAAAAAGAATAGGCATTAGATAGCTATCTGGCATGTAATTAGCACTCTTGTAACCAGAGTGCTAATTAGCTATACTGAAGTAGTATTCTGATACGTGAAATACAATAATATACGAGGAGTATATGGATAACATTCCAGATTTCATACATCGTCTGACTGATAATGCGAGGAGTAGCCTAGAGCAGGCTGATATGATCGCACGAGGCCTCGGTAGCGCCTATATTGGCACGGAGCATCTGTTGCTAGGCGTTTTGAGTCAAGAATCTTCAGTTGGCGCCAAGATGCTAGCCGATGTAGGTGTGACGCTCGATCGTGCTCGTGTTGCGCTGAACCTTACTCCTAGGACGCTCGTAGTGAGTACTGGATCGAAAGGGTTGAGTGAGACGGCAAAGCTAACGCTGCGGATGAGCTGGGATGTTGCACAAGAATTTCATCAAGGTCATTGTGGTACCGAGCATATCTTGTTCAGTATTCTGAGCCAGAAGAACGCCCGAGCAACTGTGTTGCTCCGTGATATGAATGTATCGATAGACGATCTCACAGCGGATATAGAAGGGTATCTGAATAGACAGCAGTCTGGCATCGAAGGTAGTGAGAGTGCTAGTTCAAGCAAGTCTTCGAGGCTACAAAATCAAGCACTTCTCGCCTATGGTACTGATATGACCGCTCGTGCTCGTGAAGACCAGCTCGATCCAGTGATTGGACGGGATGAGCAAATTGCGCGCATGATAACCATCCTTAGCCGTCGCACAAAGAACAACCCACTACTTATCGGTGAGCCTGGGGTGGGCAAGACCGCTATAGTTGAAGGCCTCGCACAGCGTATTGCTGATCAGGATGTCCCCGATCATTTACTTGATAAGCACGTTGTCCAGCTTGACATGGCTGCTATGATTGCCGGAACAAAGTACCGCGGTGAGTTCGAAGAGCGATTGAAGAAAGTGGTTGATGAAATTACGAGCGACGAAAGCATTATCGTGTTCATCGACGAGCTACACCTCTTAGTTGGAGCTGGTGCAGCGGAGGGTGCTATGGACGCAGCCAATATACTGAAACCGGCCTTGGCGAGAGGTCAAATCCGAATGATAGGTGCGACTACGATCGACGAATATCGTAAATACATCGAAAAGGATGCTGCTTTCGAACGACGACTTCAGACCATAACTGTCGATGAGCCGAGCCTCAAAGATACAGAAGCGATTTTACGTGGCATGCTCGATAGTTATCAGCAACACCATCAGGTGAAAGTCCCTCTCGAGCTCATAGAAGATGTGGTGTACCTAGCGGACAGATACATTG
>CALFQW010000127.1 GCA_937919305.1 uncultured Candidatus Saccharibacteria bacterium | reverse complement strand
ATCGAGAAACAACCCAAGTTATCTGTGGTTTTAGATATCGCTCACGCTGATGGTCGACGACTGCAGCAACAACGTCTTAAACAACCTTATTATGGATATTGGGGACGCCCAACCGGCAAGATACGCTGGGGAGAAACGATGGTTGAGGCAGCTGAACGGGAACTCCTGGAGGAAACTGGCCTACAGGCTGACTTCACTGTTTTAGGCTTTATGCACAAGCTTGATTACGATGAGACGGGAGCGCTCCTTGAGGACAAGTATTTTTGTGTCATGAGGGGTGTAAATCCTAGGGGTGAGCTCATCAAGCAAACCGATGGCCAGATGAATGAGTGGATGCACGATGATGAGTACAATCAAAAAGAAAAAAACTTCGGCACGCTAAGTGAAGTTGAAGGATTCATAGAGTCAAACTCCCAGTTTGTATTCGAGAAAAAATATATATACGACGATGAGGCGTATTAGTTGCTATATTTGTGTATATGAATATACCGACACTAAAAGTTAGCGTACCAGGCTATTCTGTTGAGTCTGAACCAGATCATGAAGCCGTTGGGAAAATTGTGGATGACTTCATCCGCCAGCATTTTCTCGACCAAACAGTCGTCATCCGTGGTCTCAGCTCTAAGCAACACGATATGCCAATCAGTTCGTTGGAAAATAACATAAAAAAATACGGGACCGATAGGTATGACCCAAAGCGCAAAGGCGATCGCTACGAGAACGTAGATGGCAAAAGGATTGATCTCTTCGGATTTCGAAGAAAGATGACTGAAAGAACTAGGCTTTTCAGAGATCTAAGCTGGGGGTTCTATCACGGATCAATAGCTGTGCACGGACAGCCAACAAGACTTAACCTTTTACTCATATATGATGCAGCAAAACTAAAGGCGGTTCTACATAGGTACGAGGGCAGAGATGATAAAAAGCGTGACGGCTTCGTATTCATTGATCCGTCTAAGAAATCAGAGGCATTACTGGCAATTATCAGACTTACAAATTAAACTATGGAGCCGCGATCGGGATTTGAACCCGAGACCCCTTCCTTACCATGGAAGTGCTCTACCCCTGAGCTATCGCGGCATATAAAGCGAGATATATTGTAGCAAACCTTCGCCTGGTAACAAAAATACTACGATGAAGCACATGGTACCCTGACTCCATATATCAGGCGAGAAAGATCATCATCGTGTAGTATGCTGACTAGATTATCGCTTTTTGCGTCGGGCTTTTTTGCGTTGACTCTCATCGATTGAGACTGTTGCAAGGCTGATAAGCGCCCAAATAACAACATTGATGGCATATATTGTGAATCCAAGTAGAGCTACCTGTAAAAATATAAATCCTAAAGATTCGTTCAGAAGTGACACGAGACCTGCGACGACAACGCCCAGCAGGAATAATCCTACATATACATTCTGAAGCTTCTTGCGTTCATTCGACTGTTTTTTCCAGTTGGTAAGTATTTCATCAATCATATTATAATGATATCACTAAAACGATAAATAGTCAATAGTAAGTGAAAGACCTGTAATTAGCATGTTTTTTATAAAAGACCGGTCATGCCGAGGTGATGCCGTAGCATCAATGATCTCAGCCACTCAGGAGGTATTTCGTACAACAATGCCAAGCCTATGATCAGACTTATCCATATGCCCAGCCATGCCATGACCTCAAACTTTTGAAAATTATTCAGCTGCTTTAATCTCATAGTTCTACTGATAATATCATCACTATACCGATTAGAATCGATTCCATGTTTTTAATATACAGCAGCTTGATATATCAGCGGTAGCGATTTTATTGCGAGGAGTGAGTTGATTTGTGAACTTGCTCTCTTTGCTCGAGTGTTAATGGATTTTGTCCATTTTCTAGCCAGACTTTATACCACTGTGCATAAATTTTTTGGCGTAGTGTGTCCGACCCGCCAGCCGCATCATCATAGCCCCACTGCATACCGCAGCTAGGGCAAATGTCTAGAGATTTAATAGGTTCATCTGCTAATTTGATTTTACAAGCTGGACAAGCATAGTGCATGATGTGTTCTCATTTAACAATCGTGGTGCTGGGAGTAGGATTCGAACCTACGAAGGCGAATGCCAACAGATTTACAGTCTGTCGTGTTTGACCGCTTCACTATCCCAGCATGGAGCCGCTTGTCGGGGTCGAACCGACGACCTACGGTTTACAAAACCGTCGCTCTAACCAGCTGAGCTAAAGCGGCAAAATAAAAAAGTACAGGAATAATAGTACCTCATATGGGGTGGATGTTCAATAGAGACGGATGCCTAAGCGCTTTCTTCGATGGGCTTCAGTGCTGAAGTGCAGAATCCAGCTAGAAGCAACATCCAAGTTTCTTCCTGTTGCTACATCGAGGGTATCGTATACATGCAACCCGCTCCTATCGGTCAAGCTTTGCCCGGCGACTACATCCATAGATGTGATTGGAAGAAAGCGATCTCCCAGTTGTTCCTGAGCAGCTAAAGGGATCGAGACATCTTCGATGTCGATTAACGGAAGATGATCCTCGTCTTTATGAAGCGCCGTTATGGGCGAATCTCTATCACTTTCAATTCGTACTCCTGAGCCGCGTAACCAAATCGCTTTTTTAGCATCTTTGTCATATTCAATGGTTGCTTCACTAGGGCTTGTGAGCATAATGCCGCTAAACTCGCTAACATAACGAGCTGGAGCGCCAAATCCTGTGCAGACTGTAGTATTTCTATCGCGCAGAGCCCCAACGAGAAGAATGTCATCAGATCCAGATGCCGACTGCGACATGAACTCGAATAGAGCACTAAACTTCTCAAGAAGGTGCGTACCCTGGGTATCATTCGGGTTTAGTATGCCAGTACCTACAATGTCAGTAAGTACGTCGAGGTCTAGACCAAATTGCTGCTCAAGGTCTTCAAACGCCGCTGTACGCTCAATTTGTTTAGATCGCATCCACTCAAGGTAGGCTGCCGCTTCTTGTTCTCTGCCTACTTTGTCAACCATTTTCTTCTCCTTTTATATACCAAATAATCTGTCTACATCACAACTCGACGAGCTGGGCGCTTGATCCGTTTTGGCGTAGTGGAGTCGAGAATCATCTTTGCGGCCTTTTCTCGAATACTATCAGCAAGTTCTTTTCGTCCATCTCGCTCATATGCATCTGCGAGTATATTGAGACTTTGTGGATTTGGCTCTAGCTCAACGGCCTTTTCTATAGCAACAATGGTTTTTTTAACGTTACCTAGTTTCTCCTGTACTTTGGCATAGGCCACATGTCTCGCAGCGAGATCACCCTCGAGCGACAAGGCTTGCTCGAATGCAAGTGCGGCTTTGTCGTATCGCTGTGTTTCGTAATAGATGAGCCCAACGTTATGCAGGGAGCTTGCGCTCGGTTCAAGGCTCTGCGCAATCTCAAAGCACTCTATGGCGTCTTCGTATGCACGCTGTTTAGCATACAGAATTCCCAGTCGGTTGTATGCGGTAGCATTTCGTTCATCAACCCTCAAGATAGTTAATAGAGCTTTCTCTGCACGCAAATATTTCTTATCTCGTAGCCCCTCCTGAGCTATTTCCCACAATCTATCAAGACGATTTGCTAGCTTTGACGGAACGTTGTTGCCTGCATCATCTATAGAGCGTTGGTAGAGTATCGCCCACGCCCCAAGAACCAATACAATCAATAAACCAAACATTGTAGAGATAGTATACAGCGCTACCTTAGCTTTGTCACCAGATAGGCTAGCTGAGTCTTTAGGTGAGCATTTGCATCAATGCGCTTGATCGTTGTTTCTAGCACGTCAGTATTTTGCAGTGCATTGAAGCTCTTTTGCTTCATGACACTAAAGAGTATAAGTTTCTGGCATGAGTAGAGTAGTTTTTTAGCTTCCCAGCGATCAGTGTAGCGTAACACTAGTCGTAGTCGACTGTATCTATCAGACTGTAGTAGTTTGCGGGCATCTACAATGTACTTTTTTTGTGTTTCGAAATAATCCTCTGAACGCAGGAGTCGTTTCATCTCTGCTGGGTAACCAGATGCCAGGAAGAGTAATTGGCTACGCTGCTCCTGATCTACATCATCCTCATCAAGCATTTTTTGTGATTGCTCACCTGTAATCCTTCGCAGTTGTATATGGCGACAACGTGATCGTACTGTCTCTAAAATATCCTCGATTGTATGGCTTGTGAGTATGAAATAAGTACCTGGATTTGGCTCTTCAAGCAGCTTCAAGAAAGCATTCTGTGCATCTATACTCATTAAGTCAGCGTTATCGATGAGGACCACCCTTTTCGATTTTTCCTTAGAACGTAGGACCTTATAAAGCGATCTGATATCGGAAATTGCAATGAGACCTTTGTCATCAGCGGTGATCTCTTGTATCCTGCCGCCATTTCGCACAAGCTCTGTCGCGAGTTGACTTGCAACCGTATGCAGTCCTGCGCCCGGTTCACCACTTAGTAGCAGCGCATGAGATGGTCGCCTCAGATACGCGTCGAGTCCGAGCCGTGATGAAGGATTGATACTAAGATGATTCATGTATGCCGTCAATTACTGTTTGCATATCATCAGGTATCGGACAGCTGAATGTTTTACGCTGACTTTTTGGGATGGTGATCTCGAGCTCGCTAGCATGCAGGTAGAGTCTCTCTGCGTCGGTGCCGGGATTGTATACTACGTCACCCTTAATCGGACAACCGATGTATTCGAGGTGAACACGAATTTGATGAGTCCTGCCAGTCTTAGGCTTGAGCTCCACGACCGACTCAACACCGTTAGTTTTTAGGACTCTATAAGATGTCTGTGCTGGCTTGCCGTTTGTGTCGACTCGATGCTGGGATGGCTTTTTTGGGTTTCTCGCTATTGGTAAATCAATCAGTGCCACATCGTTATTCGGCACTCCATCAACAACGGCTATATATGTCTTATGAACCTTACGATCTTGAAACTGTTTTTGTAGTAGACGCTTTGTAGAGGTGTCCCTGGAGCAAATAATCACTCCTGAAGTCGCTCTGTCTAGTCTGTGGACTATTCCTGGACGATTGGTCGTGTCGGGGTTGGATTGTAGAGGTCTCATGTATTCGGCGATTGAGTACTCATCCGAAATGACACCTTTTGCATGCGTTAACACGCCAGTCGGCTTGTTAATGACAACAACATGGTCGTCCCTGTAGATCTCATCAAAATCAAGTGATTTTATCTGTGGTTTCTTGTCGACCCTATGTTTGACAACATCATCTTCGTCTAGCTGTAGTTTAGTTTCAGTAGAGACTTGGTCATTGACCAAAACGTAGCCATCACGGATGTATTTTTGCCATTGGCTACGTGAGTATTCTGGCCAATATGTAGCCATGTATTGGTCGAGTCGCACTATTTACCTGCTGGTCGCAGACCAACAACTCTCTGTATTTTATGAAGTGTGTGGTTTGCTTGTTCGTTGACAAGAGCTTCCGAATACTCAAGCTTCTTTTGGATTGCATCATCATCAACCTTATTTATATTAGCCTGTAGTTCAACGAGAAACTTCTCTACCTCGTCTGCTACGATCGATTTAAATTCACCGTAGCTCGTCATGCCTGCAAACTCAGCCGCAACATCGAGGATGGGTTGTTGGCGAAATAGCGAAAGTATCTCCAGTAAGTTACTTATACCTGGCTGCTCCGCAGGGTTATATGCAACTGTAGCTTTATCGTCGGTGGTTGCGCTCATAACTTTCTTTTTGGCAATCTCCGGTGCATCACTCAAAAATATAACACCTTTCCCTAACTCATCCGATTTACTCATTTTCTTAGTCGGATCTACAAGATCCATGATTCTCAGACCCTGGTCTTTACCGAAAAAACCGTGTTGCTTCTTCACTGGCTCTGGAATAATGAATGGTTCTTGATAGCCGTACTTTGTCGCCATCGTATTAAATCTTGTTGCTATGTCTCGAGCGAACTCTAGATGCTGGGTTTGGTCATCGCCTACGGGGACATATGACGCTCCGTACAGCAATATATCTGCCGCCATCAATATCGGGTAACTAAATAATCCCACGCTGATGCGATCTTCTTTTATCTTCGTGGACTTGTCTTTGAATTGGGTCATTCTACTCATTTCCCCAAAACCTGTAAAGCAACTGAGAATCCATGTGAGCTCACTGTGCGCGGGTACGTAGCTTTGGCGGTAGATATGCACATTTGCATTATCAATCGTCAGACCAGCAGCCACGTATACACGCAAATTACTTGTAACTGCCTTCTGCAGGATAGAGAGATCAGTAGGCGTGGTAAAGCTATGTAGGTCTGGGACAAAGAGATTGATTTGATATTGATCCGAATGATGTTTTGCCATATCAATCATCGGTAATATCGCGCCAAAATAATTACCGAGCTGTAAATCGTTATTGGCGCGAATGCCGGTGAGGATGGTTGGTTTATCCATAGTCTAGCTCCATTATGTCATATCATTTGTCTATAAGGCCATGGTGTGCAATGTCTATACCTTTGCAAACTGCGTGAGCATGTCAGACACGACCTTTTTCATCGTGCGTAAATCTGAACGTGATACCCATTCGTTATCTGCGTGCATGTTAGCGCCATTTGGTTGACATACTATAACAGGTATGTTGTTTGCAGAAAAGAACCGA
>CALFQW010000126.1 GCA_937919305.1 uncultured Candidatus Saccharibacteria bacterium | reverse complement strand
CGATGGCAAGTATGACTACTTCGACCCTCGACGAGCAGAAGAAGGAGTTCTTGGCACGTCAGCTGGCGTCTCGCTCACGTGAGCCGGTGTTGTTCTGAGAGATCGATGTGCTTGATGGCGGGGTGTATTGGTTTACTCCCCGCCAAAGAGCATCGAATTCTAGAGAAATACTACTTGCAAATACTTGTGTGATTCTGATAATATATAGGTAATGAAGATCGTATAAGCTGGGTCTGTTATGCACGCACGCTATTTGGCGGGCGTTTTTGCGTGCTGTTGAACCAGATAGAGTGACTTCGGCGCTGATCACCAACAACTTAACTGCGAGGAGCACAGTTTTATGGCAAAAACTGCGACTAAGAAGCAACAGCGAGTGTACTTTAGCGACGACAAAGCACGCATCGAGTTGCCGAACCTAATATCACACCAACTAGACTCATGGCGCGAGTTCGTCGAGACGGGGCTCGGCGAGATCTTTGCCGAGATCAACCCCATAGAGGACTACACAGGTCAAAAGCTCGAGCTACGGTTCAAAGACTATCACTTCGAAGATCCAAAGATCAGCGAAGTAGAGGCACGCGAAGACAATATCAGCTATGATGCACCACTGAAAGCAGTCGTAGAGCTGACAAACAAAGTTACTGGTGAAGTCAAGGAGCAAGAAATCTATCTTGGTGACTATCCATGGATGACTGAGCGTGGAACGTTTGTAATAAACGGCGCTGAGCGTGTGGTTGTTTCCCAGCTGATCCGATCGAGCGGTGTATTCTTTACTGCTGACAATAAAAATGGCCGTAACTACTACGGCGCAAAGCTGATTCCAGGCCGTGGTGCTTGGCTAGAGTTCGAAACCGCAGCCAACGGTGCACTCTACGTCAAGATCGATCGTCGTCGCAAGATCGCTGTTACGACACTTCTTCGAGCTCTAGGGTACCCGACAAACGCTGCAATCAAAGATTTGTTCAAGGCGGTTGATACTGGTGACGTCAACTACATCGACGCTACACTCGAAAAAGACCCAAGCAAGGGTGCTAACGAAGCGCTCATCGAAGTATTTCGACGGTTGCGACCAGGTGATCTCGCAACGGTTGATAATGCCAAGCAGATGATCGAGAGGATGTTCTTTGACTTCAAACGGTTTGATATGAGCCGCGTTGGCCGCTACAAGGTTAATCAACGGCTCGGTGTCGATGTGCCAAATACGACAGAGAACCGTGTCATGCGTCTCGAAGACCTCACGGCTATCATTTCCGAAGTTATTCGCCTCAACAACACGCAAGAAGCCCCAGATGACATCGATGCTCTGCACAACCGTCGAGTGAAACTCGTTGGTGAGCTCGTCGCGCGCCAGTTCCGCATCGGTATGCTGCGCATGGATCGAAATGCTAAAGATCGTATGAGTGTCAGTGATATCGAAAATGTCACCCCAGGGCAGCTCATCAATGCACGTCCTGTCGTTGCAGCCGTACGAGAGTTCTTTGCCAGCTCACAGTTGTCACAGTTCATGGATCAGACAAACCCAATGTCTGAGCTCTCTCACAAGAGACGCCTCAGCTCTATGGGCCCAGGTGGCCTTAGCCGTGAGCGCGCAGGACTAGAGGTCCGTGATGCTCACCCAACACACTACGGTCGTGTGGATATCATCGAGACACCAGAAGGTGCGAACATCGGCCTCGTACTTAACATGGCTAGCTACGCACGCATCAACGAATACGGCTTCCTGGAGGCTCCATATGTACGCGTCAAGAACGGCAAAGTTACTGACGAAGTAGTGTACCTCGATGCGAGTGCAGAAGTCGGCGAGATTATCGCAGACGCTAGTAATAGACTGAAAGACGGCAAATTCGTCGAAGAGCGCGTGAGTGCACGCAAGGCTC
>CALFQW010000125.1 GCA_937919305.1 uncultured Candidatus Saccharibacteria bacterium | reverse complement strand
ATGCAGAAACAGTTAGCGGAAAAGAAAGCGGTCAAGCGCGCAGCAAAAGATGGCGATGAGGTAAACATCGACTTTGTCGGCAAAAAAGACGACAAGCCATTTGATGGCGGCACCGCAAATGGTTACGACATCGTACTTGGAAGCGGGAGCTTCATACCTGGTTTTGAAGAGGCGATCGTTGGTCACAAAGCTGGCGATGCATTCGATGTGCCACTGAGCTTTCCTGATGATTATCATGCAGAGCATCTCAAAGGTGCAGCGGTCGTGTTCAGCGTTACACTCAATGAAGTTCGCGAAGTCATGACACCTGCCGTTGACGATGAGTTTGCCGCAAAGGTTGGTCCGTTCAAAACAGTCCAAGCCATGCGTGAGGATGTGCGTGTACAGCTGAGTGATCAAAAGCAAAAAGAACTCGACGACAAGTTCAAGGATGCTCTCGTCGAACAGCTCGTGTCCATCAGCACCGTGCCCGTTCCGCAAGTATTAGTTGACGATCAGGCTCGTAGCATCGAGCAAGATGCTATGCAAAATCTCATGTATCGTGGCATGAATGCAGAACAGTACATAGAGTCTCAGGGTTACAAAGACCATGACGAGTGGCGAGAAAAAGAGTTCATGGTGGCCGCGAAAAATCGAGTGCAGTCTGGCCTAGCGCTTGCAGAGCTCTCAAAAGTTGAGAAGATCGAAGTCACAAAAGATGAGCTAGATGAGCGACATGCGCAGATGCTCGAGCAATATCCAACGATGAAGGATCAGCTTGAAACATCAGAAGCTCGTCGCGACATCGCTAACCGCGTGATCACAGAGAAAACAGTTGATCGGCTCGTTGAGTTAAACACGAAAAAGTAGTATAGTTACCTAGCTCCGTGCGCTAAGAACAGGAGTGAACATGCTACAACAACCACCCACGAAAGACCATTTACTGAACTGGCTCATGTTGATATGGGGCATTTGCATGGCAGCATTTCTCATGTTGTCAGTGCTGCTGCTTGCGTACGGGACTGAAGCGATCGACAACGTTTTCATCAAGTCGGCGTACCTCACATCGCTCGTGGTGACCGCTTTCGGCATCATCACCTACTCGATCAACCTGTGTATCGTGAAGGAGATGCAGTACAAGAGTTCCAAAGATGCGGCGTGAGAACGCTGCCTGATACTCTAGACCAGCGCACGGAGTATCACCTAGTTCGTACTTAGAAAGATCTTTATAACGCAGGTACTTGGTGTACCGACAGTTCGCCGCGCAGTACGGATATCATCCCTTTTTTAGCAACACCGAAATCATAACGCATACTTGCACGCATGCCGTCGAGTATGTTCGAAGCATATCGTGCCTCAACAGAAGCCAAATGCCCTGCATGACCTTCAAATCCAAACGTTGAGATCAACCCTCGTTTATAAGGTCGTACATATCTCGCTTCCATAGCGAGTAATCGTTGACCATCTAGGGTAGTCTCAAGATATGCTCTTTGGGCAGCATCTTCATCCTCTAGTAGCGGCCTCGGGCCAAAGATACTCATATCGCCACGCCTGACAAGTTCCATCTGTGGTAGCTCGTCGAGGCCAATCTTTCGGAAATATCGTGCCATTGCGTTGATAGGACTACTATCTTCGTCGAGAAGCGTCCGGATCTTATCTATGTGCATGCGCTCACCGTTTGCGCCTACGCGATTCTGGGTGAGCAGTGGATTGTCTGTTTCTGAAAAAGTTCTCCTCGCGATAGCTACTGCGAGAGTGTTTGCGGGTGATGCTGCGTGTGATATCGCCACATCGAAGGCGCGCTTGGACCGAGATTGTAGGTATGCTTCGCCACTTTTCATTTTGGCTATGATACCACGAGACGGTCGCGTGTGACCGTAACTGTTGGTTATTTCAGAGTATCATTGTATGATAATGCCACTCCCGGCAGGAGAAACGGAAGTGCACATGAAGAAAGTACTACTGGCCTTCGTGGGCGGCGCAGTATTTGCGTGGCTCATCAAGGTCATCACAGACGACGACCCGTTACTCGACGGTGTGATGTCGAAGGAGCACGACAGCCTGTATGACGGCGGTATGCCGCCGGATGATTTCGACAGAGTGAACTGATGAGAGCGTCTACTCTCAGTAGAGCGCTGAGGGCATGTGCCTGGGCTGGCCTGGGCGCCCTGGTCTGGGCCAATCGCGAAGAGATCAATGACGCTTTCACAGAATGGTCTGAGTCCTGGCTCAGTGAGCCAGTATGAGACCCTCGACGAAAGCGGCACTCTTCATCGCTGGAGGTGCCATCGGCGTGATCCTCGCTGCCCGATTGGCGGACGCCGTCGAGCACCTGTTCGACGGCGAGGAATGATCGACTGACTACCACTTGCCGGGAGCAGTCAGTATATGAGCGCTAGCACTCTCACTTGACGAGTGCTAGTTTTTTATTACAATGAACTATATGAAGACATCAAAATCATATCTAGTCCCAACCGTCGTCGAAAAGAGCTATGACGGCGAGCGTGCGTATGATATATATTCTCGTCTGCTGAAGGAGCGGATCATCTTCCTCGGCGAAGAAGTGAACGAGCATACAGCGAACATAGTTGTTGCTCAGCTGCTGCACTTGGCATACGAAGACCCAAAGAAAGACATATCACTGTATATTAACAGCCCCGGCGGCAGTGTGTACGATGGCCTCGCTATCATCGATACGATGAATTTCATCAAACCAGACATAGCTACATATGGCCTCGGGCTACAAGCGAGCTTTGGTGCTGTATTGCTCTCGAACGGTGCGAAAGGCAAGCGACATGTCCTGCCTAATGCACATGTCATGATGCATCAGCCGCATAGCGGAGGTCGCGGTGGTCAGGTGACCGATCAAGAGATATCACTCAAAGAAGCCGTTCGCCTCAAAGACACTCTCATCGATATCATGGTAAAGAATACCGGTCAAAAGAGAGCGAAAGTCAAAGCTGACATGGAGCGAGACTACTGGCTAAATGCCAAAGAAGCTGTTGAATACGGGCTCGCTGACAAAGTTATCTCTAAGATATAGTCTCTACTAATAAGCCAGACTAACCGTCCTGCTATACTGCTAATAAGCACGTTGAAAACTCGAGAACATCATGGAGGTGGTGTTGGTGAAGGTCCACTTGAAGCTCATCGGCCTAGGCCTGGTTGTACTAGTTGCAGCTATCGCCATCGTGGCGGTGGTTGCGGTTGCATCGCTGTTGTACATCGTCCCAGGAGGTATTTACAACTGTTTGATCAAACCGGTCAGGGTCCTGCGTGGCAAGGCGTTCCTCGGCGATGAGGAGTACTGGCGAGACGAAATGCTACGGAAAGCGTTCAACGTCAGACGGTTCGAGAAGCGCTTTTCGATCGTTCGCCTGATCGCGTTCGTGAGCTTCGTCTGGGTTGCAGTCGGAATACTTTTGGCTGCGATGTACCCAGCAGCTCCAGGGCCGACGACTATCATTGATGAAGTACTCTTTGGTGTCGCAATGGCTGGCATGTTGCCGTTCGCGATGGC
>CALFQW010000124.1 GCA_937919305.1 uncultured Candidatus Saccharibacteria bacterium | reverse complement strand
AAGAAGCTCTGGAAAATAAAGCTCATTTTTGATGCACGAAAGGCGTCAACATCTTTTGATCGAAGTGTCAGAATGTCGCGGCCATCAATCACTACTTGTCCACTTTCGGGTCGGTCAAGACCACTCATGGCGTGCATCAAGGTCGACTTGCCACTTCCCGACTTTCCCAATATTGCGACCGATGTGCCGCTGGGAATTTCAAAGCTAATATTATCGATAGCCACGAAAGCATTCTGCTTCCGCCCATAGGTCTTCGTAATGTTTTTGACTGCAATCATATACCCCTAGTATAGCAACAAAAGCCACCGTACGATATGCGGTGGCTTGTCTGCGATAGGCATCTTGCGATCTAGCGATTTGCTTCAATATGTGCGACAAAAGTTGCGAGAAAACTCTCAAGAAACTCGCGCGTCTCAGCCTTGAACTCGCCGTCTTCACCATACAAGGCTGCCTGATTGAGGTAGAGTTCTGGCTGCCCCAACAGCTTCGTGTTGAGATAGTTCAAGACATTCTTCAGGTGCTGCTGAGACATCGTTGTTCCGAGTGGACTTATCGACACACCAGCGGTTGCCGCTGGCTTACCGTCAAACGAGTTTGCACCCCAAGGACGCGAAGCCCAGTCGATAGCGTTCTTCAGAACACCTGGAATGGAACGATTGTACTCGGGCGTTACAAAGAGAACACCGTCAGACGACTCGACGAGCTGCTTATTGGCAGTCGCCTCTTCTGGATAGTTCGCCTCTGTATCGACGCTAAATAGCGGCAAGTCTAGATTGGCGTACTGAAAGGTTACTCCTTCAGGCAACAGTGCCTCTAGTTTCTGTGCAAATTCACGGTTGATAGATGACGAGCTCAAGCTCCCCACAAATACTGCAATCTGTGTCATGCTTCCCCTTGCGTAGATTAATTACTATATTTAGTATAGCAATTAACTATACGAATGCAAGCTACTTTGATCGCTTTTTTAATCGACGAGCAACTTTGCGAGCGATCTTTTGTCGGACTTTCTCGTTTTCACCCACTCCATGTTCGGCTAAGACTTCGGCGATCGCCTGGTTCATCCGGTAATCTTTACCGAGTTGCCGTTGAATCTTTGCGCTCGTTT
>CALFQW010000123.1 GCA_937919305.1 uncultured Candidatus Saccharibacteria bacterium | reverse complement strand
AGCTTGTTGATGAACAGTGTTTTATGAAATCGCTTTGCTACTCGTTGTAGATTTTTTGGTTCAAAGCTAGTTGTTTCAGCTCGTTTCAATGCTGCTTTGATCGCCTCGACGGACTGCTCATCGAACGTTATACCACCCTCTCCGTCACGGACGATATCTTGACTACCGCCCGCAGCATAGGCTATGACTGGTGTGCCAGCAGCGAGCGCTTCGACCTGGACTATGCCGAAGTCTTCGTGTGCCGGAAAGATAAAACCACGACTACTAGCGAGATAGCTTGCAACGGCATCATCACTCGCACCTTCTACGAACTCAACATTTTCCGATGCTTTCGCTACTAATGTGCTATGCTCTGGACCTGATCCTAGAACAGTGAGGGGCAAGCCAAGATCGCTACAGGCCTCAACTGCGAGATCAATACGTTTGTACGGCACTTGTCTACCGAGGGCTATGTAGCCGGCGCGCTTTGTGCGAGGCCTCGATAGTTTCTCGAAACGCTCGACGGAGACAGGTGGATGCACTACTGTTGCACGCTGGTTATAGTAGTGCTCGATACGTCTTTGCACTTCTGTTGAGTTTGCAACAAATACATCTACGTTCTGGGCGGCTTGATAGTCGAGCCTTCGTTGAGAAGGGACGAAGAGTGGCATCGCCAACCGTACCAGTGGATTTAACCATCTAAACCCTGGGTTTTTACGGTACTCTCTATAGTTATTCCAGTAGTAGCGTATAGGGGTGTGGCAGTAGCATATATGGATCTGATTGTGGCGTGTTTTGCGAACCTGTTTGCTCTCGGCACTACTGCTGCTGATGATGATGTCAAACTCACTGAGATCGAGTGAGCGAAAGGCCCAAACCCTCAGTACGGGGAACAATCTCTGTAGTTTTCGCAGAGGCTTCGGTAGTTTTTGTAGCCAGGTTGTTCGGATATCCAGCTGAGCAAAGTGTTCTCGCGCTAGCTCGTCTGGTTCATAGACCGAGGTGTATATCGGCGCGTCAGGAAACGCTTCATGTAGTGCTAGATCAACACGAGACTGACCACCGAAGTCTGTGATCCAGTCGGTAATGATGGCTATCTTTGGGCTCTTTGCCACCTACTTTGCCCCGATCCGAAATAAAACAACACCGATCGTTTTCATCAATATCTTTATATCTAGCCAAAACGACCAGTTCTGCGCGTAGTAAAGCTCTAACTCAACGCGTTTTTCGAAGGGTAGATCACTGCGCCCAGATACTTGCCATAGACCAGTGATGCCAGGTCGCACACTGAAGAGTAGTGGAGCGCGCGACCGATAAAAAGGCTTCTCATCGCTGATGATTGGGCGTGGGCCGACGAGGCTCATTTCGCCTTTTATGACGTTGAATATCTGAGGTAACTCATCGATAGACGCTTCACGCAAGAGCTTCCCAAACCATGTGATGCGAGGATCGTCACGCACTTTGCGATTTTCCTTGTATTCTTTGACCAGATCATCTCTGCCCATATCAGCAAATATCTTGAGTGCATCTGTACCGCTATATTGCGAGAGCATTGATCGGAATTTGTAAGTCTGAATCGTTTTGCCATGCAGACCGAGTCGTGTGCTCTTGAAAAATACTGGCCCGGGGTTGAGTAGTTTTTGCATGATGACGATCACAGCCATCAAAGGTAGCCAGATTACAGCACTTAGTGTGATCAATAATATATCTGCTAAATTTGATTTTGGATGCTCTATAAAAAAAGATTATTTTAATGGTGTGCTGAAACCACAATTAATAATTGAAGATGCAATGCTTGTTAACTAAATAATTTGAATTATTTTATTTAATAAACTATATAATCCGCACATAGACCCCTTCGTCTATCGGTCAGGACACCAGGTTTTCATCCTGGAAAGAGGAGTTCGATTCTCCTAGGGGTCGCCACTTAATATTGTTCAATCATATCGCCACCAGTTGGACCAGCGGTGGCGCGTTCCTCAGATGCCTGCATTTTCTTGCGCAGTTTATTTTGATCTTGATTGCTTCCTGAATATCTTGCGTCCCTATGCATTGCGGCAATATGAGCCCGATTTAATATTCGGCCAAGACCGACCAGGGTGGTTCCAAATTGATCAATGTATCCTTCAATAATGTTTTGCTGTCTTTTGGTGTGATAAGCCTCAATGCTCATTCCTTCAGGTCTTTTTAGCTTAAATGGATCTTTTGCAAAATTACTATCTGATACTGCATTTTTCATAATATAACTTACAAATAAAGTTACAAAGTGATAAATAATAGTTCTTTGAATTAATATAAATTTTATTAGAATTTCTATACAAAACACTGTTTGCTCCTGAAACAAAAGTTAAAGGCGACAGTATAATATTATCATTTTGTTTCCAGTTTAACGATTTTGCTAGAAGAAACTGCGCAGCAGTACCGCTAGATACTACAATGCAATATTTACACTTGAAATATTTTTTTAAAAGTGTCTCAAATTCTTTCAATTTTTCACCTTGTGTAATTGTATCGCCAATTCTAAAGTTCCCTGTATCCGGAATACCAATA
>CALFQW010000122.1 GCA_937919305.1 uncultured Candidatus Saccharibacteria bacterium | reverse complement strand
TCTAGAGTCATCGGACTCTACCACAGCCTCAATCACCTCATCATCAAAGCCAGAGATATTTAACATGAGGGCTGTGCGAGCACTCATGTCTTCAACTTGCTGAACCCGATCCCGTAGTAACATAGCTTCACCACTGTCCATACCCCTCAGCAGCTCATCAGCTTTTGTATTCCTGGCAGGAATCAGACTCTCACCAGTAGACTGAAGCCACGCAAAAACAGCGTTAGCCGCTGCCCGCTCTGAATCCTGACTCGGACGCTCTTGCGTCACTAATTACCTCCAGTGAGGCGAGGTCCACCGCTACTAAAATCAATCTGCATGACGGTGGCGTCAGGTGCCTCTGTGGCTTCTGGCTCGTTATCTACCCCTTCTTTTCGCACACCCGTTAGAACTTCGACGAGAGCTGCTATACCTTTATAAAAAGAATCCTCGTATGCTTCTCGGCGTGCAGGATCAAGCCTAGATAATTGATCGGCCAATGATTCCGGTGACGCCTCTTGGCGTTCACCACCTTTCATAAACCCGAGCCCCACAAATCTCTTCACAGCAGCGTTTGATGCACCTTCTTCGGTTAGTGTATCAAGCAGGCCGACACCCTCTGGGTGTGAAGATATACGGGCCCGCAGACCTTCGATGATTATCGTCCTAGAGGGGGTCCTCTGGCCTGGCCGCGCATCTGGGTTCAGCAGCCCTTCGATAGCCGTAGTACTCTGTGAGCTGATGGCATGGGGCAAAATCTCTTTCAGTACGTAGGCGAGCTGTACGTGAGCAGGCTCCTCGTCGAGGCTACGGCCTTCAGGCTCATCCGGTCGAGCACCTTCGTCTAAAGAATCATTCGGGACTGTATTGTCATCCGCATCATCTTCTTCGAGCTCGTCATTAAGTTCTATTGTGAGCTCCTTTCCGTCGGCGACGGCTTTGGCAATTCCCTCCTCGAATAGTTTTTTAGCATTACTAACATCCGATAATCTTGGTTCTTGACTCTCAGTGCTGCATGCTCTCGCCAGATCCTCGCTATCGACTTTTGCTACATAGCCCCACGCACACAAGATGTGGACAGCTGTTGATGGATCATCATGGGGTGAATGATCACGATAGAACCTTGCTATCTGCTCCATAACAGAGTGAGAAAAGTCTTCAGGCGCCAGACCAGTGTCCACGCCTGCGGATGACAGTCGATCGAGCATACTCGCAATACGATCAGTGTCATATCCGCCCGAGAGCTCATCTATACTCTCAAAGATCTGCTCTAGTGTCACTGCCTTCAGAGGATCGGGCTTGTCGCTCTCAGGGCTGGGCTTCGGGGGTGCACCATATCTCTTAGGCGCATTCAGGGCTCGTGCTATTTCTTTCGCGGCGTCTCGGCGCTTTTTTGCATGGCGCTTTTTTGATTCATCGTCGTGTGGACCAACTGTCAGAGCTGCAAGGAGATTACGATGATGCCTATCTGCTGCGACTTCGCGCTGAGGGCCAGTACTCTGTCGTAGCTTGATGTCTCGGTAATAATCAACAATCTGCATCACTCGCTCACCGTCAGCATCGCCCACCTCATTTGGCACTTCAACGTGACGTTTCCGGGTCTGTTCATCTATCCGAACGAACAAATCTTGTACGCTACGGAAACTCAAGTTCAGCTCATCGCCGTCGATCGTTGGCTTCACTATTTCTAGCAGTTTTTCTTGCTCTTCAATAATTGTGACAGCCGGAACATCAGAATTTTCGAGAGCTAGCTGCATCTCTGTCATACCCGCTAGCAGAGCTTCGCGCTGGCTTGGTTCCATATCGCCGACCCCTGCTAGCAGTGCAGAATGTATATCATCACTCAAGCCAACACGTAGCGCAAAACCACTGATAGCTTGTTTAGTCTCGGCTATCGTAAATAGGTCTGGATTATTAAGAGCTTCTTGTTCTGCTGCGCTCAATTGGTGCTCTCTCTTAAGTACAACGTGCCGCTCAGTACCATCCGCCATCAACTACCCCCTGCTTGAGCCACCCGTTTGCTTTGGAATAAGTATAGCCAACAGATGTCGAAACGCAAAGTGCTTTAGCGAGCAAAAGTGTTCATTATAGCCCGCATCGCATCACTTATGTACTCGTCTTGAGGTTTCGAGCTATCCAGCTGCAGGTCGGCGATCTCTTTTATAGTACGAAACGAGAAGTCGTCATCGCCATCTCCTGAATGCCACTCCGCCTGTTCATTCTCGCGAAATTGCTCTAGAGTTAACTCGGCCTCCTTATCACGTTGCCTGTCGACCATACGTTGATAACGGAGCTCTATCGGTGCATCAACAAATATGAGTAAACCTCCTGCAGACTGTATGGCGCGTGCTTCGCCGGGAGAACGAAGTCCAGTGATGATCAACGGGCGCTCTCTCTCGAGAGCTCGTCGCACGAAATAGTCTGCTCCATATCTTTTCCTGTGCGTATCTGCCACCTTGAACATGACGGGGCGCTCTATAGAACCGTACTCGTTACGAGCAATCTCGCGCACTATCTCACTCGTAGAGATGTGTGTATAACCGAGGCGCTTTACTAGCTCGTTTGTAATAGTGTCCTTGCCGGCTGCAAATGTTCCGGCGATCCCTATGAGCTCATGACGCATGCTACTGGAGGTATTCGTATAGTTTCTTAGAGTCTTTGTGCTTGCGTAGTTTAGCAAGTGCCTTTGCTTCGATCTGGCGTATTCGCTCGCGAGTGACTGCAAACTCTTGACCGACTTCTTCGAGTGTATGACTCTTGCCGTCTTCGATGCCAAAGCGCATTTTGACTATCTTTTGTTCACGTTCGGTGAGAACGCTCAGTATTTCCTGGACCTGCTCTTTAAGCAACTGTGTCGCAGCACTGTCTTCTGGACTCGTAGCTTCTTCATCTTCAACGAAGTCACCTAGCACCGACTCTTCGTCATCGCCGTCGCGACCGACACCCGCATCAAGAGAGTGGATATCCTGCTTGATCTTCATGACGTACTCGACCTTTTCTGGCTCCATCTCGAGCTCTTTACCGAGCTCTTCGACAGTTGGCTCACGATTGAGGTCTTGTGTCATTCGTCGCTGAGTACGAAGTAACTTATTGATAGTCTCCACCATGTGAACTGGGATACGAATAGTCCTCGCCTGGTCAGCGATAGCACGAGTGATAGCCTGGCGAATCCACCAGGTTGCATAGGTAGAAAACTTGAAGCCTTTGTCCGGATCAAACTTTTCGACCGCTCTGAGGAGTCCAGTGTTACCCTCTTGTATAAGATCGAGAAAATCAAGACCACGGCCGCTATAGCGCTTTGCGATAGAGACGACGAGACGCATGTTCGCCTCCGCCATTTGGTCTTTGGCGCGCTTGTCGCCAGCAACAACCTTCTGTGCAAGGGCGAGCTCCTCCTCTGCGTTCAGCAAAGGAATCTTACCTATCTCACGAAGGTATAGTCGAACTGAATCATCCGACACGTCATCGAAGTACGCCTGCGGCTGATCTTCCTGCCAATCTTCGGTTTCCTCTAGTTCTTCGTTATCTGGCTCATCGACATCGGCAAGCTTGTTCGTTACTTCGTCGAGAGTAAGTGTTGCCGTATCTTTAGTATCGTCACTTGTCGCGTCGTTATCTGTCTTCTTTCTTGCGGGCATGCTCCTCCTTTATAAGGCCGTTGAATTCTGCACGCAAACGCGCAGCCAAGACCTCATCGCCACTGGCCTCCGCGCTGCGGAGACGTGTTGTTATATCTAGTCTCTTTTGTTTTAGATGTTGTGCTTTTATGTGCCCGACGAGGTGCTTTGTCTCATCTTGCGCTGCTTGCGCAGAGAGCTCTTGTCTTTCCTCGGCTTTCAATTGTACTATTTTGACATAGATGTCGTACTCTTGCAACTCTGGCGGGACAGTCTCGAGCAACACGTCTTCACCGTGCGTGATCATGTAGCGGAACAATGACTGTCTGTGCTGCTCGGCAAACGCATCAACACTCAGCTCTCGGGCTGTATCGCGCAGATCGGGGTAAGCCATCATTAGCGCAAGTAGTGCATCTTGTTTTGGCTGATCAACAACCGTTATCTGCGCCTGTTCTTTGTCATCGTTCTTTATTGATTTCAAGCGTTGCTGATTGGTCGACACGAGTTGCGACATACGATCCACAAGTGTCTCTAAGCTCGTATCGACTCGCTCACTGAGTTTTTTGAGGTAGTGCTCCTTCTCGACAGGATTCTCTACCTGGGAGATTACCGTCAGTACTGCAGTGGTTAGGTCGCGCTTGCCAGCGGCTGTCGTAACATCCATCTGGGTCTCATACTGCAACATGAGCCACTCTATAGCAGGAATAGCCTGTTTAATCGCCGTGCGCCACATATCTGCATCATGCTGCATGAGCTCATCTGGGTCTTTGAAATCATCTGGCAGACGGATAATGCTCAGCTGGACGTCGACCTCCTGTGCTATCGGTATCGCGCGTTCAGTCGCAGCGATACCGGCTTTGTCGCCGTCAAATGCTAGTGCGATACGCTCGCTGAACCGACTCAATGCCTTGAGATGCGAGCTTGTTAGCGCCGTCCCTGCCGTTGCAACTGTTTGCGCAACTTCAAACTGATGGGAGCTGATGACATCCATATTTCCCTCGACCACGACTGCAACGTCTGCTTTTCGTATAGACTCTTTAGCGAGGTGTAGGCCGAAAACATGTCGCCCCTTGTCATACAGCAGTGTCTGCGGTGTGTTGAGATACTTGGGCGCGTCCTTACGATCAGACAATATCCTACCGGTAAATCCAACGACTCCGCCTTGCGGATCCATGAGTGGTATCATGAGACGCTCCCGAAACATATCGCCACCCCGAGAGCCTACAAGACCTGCGCCTCTCATCTCTGACGCTGAATAACCTTTTTGTGTCAAATACTGAACAAGCACTCTACCTCCAGCCGGTGAGTAGCCAACCCTGAAGTCGTGCACTACCTGCTTGTTCAACCCACGTCGTTTTACGTAATCAATTGCTGTTTGCGTCTGTAGCAGTTGACGTTGATAAAACACTGTCGCAAGCTCATTCATTTCGCTGAGTCGTTTTTTGCGCTTTGACAGGCCCGCACTAGCACCGCTGTGCTGCTCATAATCACTCAGCTCGACACCTGCTTTCCGCGCAAGATGTTCAAGAGCCTGGCGAAAGTCCATGCCCTCCACGCGCATGATAAAGCTATACAGATCCCCTCCCTGATTGGAACTGAAATCATGCCAAATACCCTTGTCAGGACTGACAAAAAAACTCGGTGTCTTCTCTTCAGAAAACGGACTCAACCCCTTCCAGTTACGCCCTGCGCGCTTGAGCTGCACATACTCACCTATCACAGCTTCGAGATCGAGCCGGGAGCGTACTTCTTCTTTCGCATCACCTTGCATATAGCTCAATTGTATCACCCCTGTTTACGCTTGTGGTTTAGTGTGGTTAAATATCTGGTATATGGATCCATCTCTTCTCGGAAAACCGATGCCATCTCCAACTTCACAAAACGCCGGTGGCGGTATCATGACAAAGAAAACGCTATTTATCATCCTCGGTGTGATAGGCGTTATGATCCTCGGTGGTCTAATGCTCGCCCTCTCACGTAATAACAGCGGCGAGATCATGCAGCGCTTGCATGTACGTCATCAGAATCTAGTCGCTGTCGTAGAAGACGGAAAGCTCAATATCCGCAACGAAGCGCTATCAAACGCAAATAGCGAACTGGGCATCATTCTAGATAGTGACGGAGCAACGCTGAAAGATGCAATGACAGCCGCTGGTCTCAAAAAGATCGACAAGAACATCGCTGCACTTGAGGCCGATGACACTGTTGAACAACTCTCAAGCGCCAAACTAAACGGTACATACGACCGCGACGTAAAAGAGGCACTACTCGAACACATCACATCCGTCACCGAAGCGATGAGCGCACTTCATGGTGAAACTAAGTCGGCAGAGCTACGCGAAGCCCTCACGACCGAATACAACAACCTCCAGACCATCACAGAACGTATCGAGAAGATCCAGCTCTAGCCTTTGACGAGCTCGTAGCTGTGACGCACCAATCCGCACAGCTCATCCTCATCCACTTGCCCACTACAGATGATGGTGTTCCAGTGCTTTTTGTTCAAATGATACCCCGGCAAGACTGTTTCGTATTTCTCCCTCAACACCAGGGCTAGCTCTGGATCGCACTTTAGGCTAACACGGAGCGGGGTACTCGATTCATTGATGAGAGCGAACATCTTACCCGACTCATCCTCTAGCTTATAGACTAGTACGTCTTCGCCAAACGGATAGCAAGCATGCGCCCCAGGCATCTCTTCGATCATTGATTTCACAAGCTCTAGATTCATAATTTACAGTATAACGCAGCATGGTAAATGCATATCAGTACGGGGACGTTTCAGATAGATATCTTCTTGATATAGTGCTGCATCTCCTCGATGCTGCCGCGTATATCACTGAGTGCGCGATGTGCTTCAGGTTTCACAAACTGCTTTTTGTACTTACCTTCGAACACAACTTTCCAAGCCGTCACATCGAGCATACGATAGTGTAGCCGTTCACTGAGCCGAGGCCACTCGTTGTCGATAAATCGTCTATCTTGATGTATCGAGTTACCGGCAAGCAGTATTCGTTCTTCACTGCTCGTGTGTCTTGCAACTAGATCTAGCAGCTCGTTCTCAACAGTACGCCCGTTTTTTCCATCGATATTTTGTGCTTGTAGCGCATCTCTAA
>CALFQW010000121.1 GCA_937919305.1 uncultured Candidatus Saccharibacteria bacterium | reverse complement strand
AGCATCTCGGCGAAGGTGATCCCCGTCCGACGGCCCTTCTCGCAGACCTTCAGATCCGAGCGGTCCTCGAGCCAGGTCTTCTTGCCGAGCTCGTCGTCCCAGCCGTCGAGATCCATGCCGATCTCGGCGAGGTAGAGCGTGATGTCCTGCGTCAGGCGCATCTTGTAGGACGAGTTGGTCAGCGTGGCGTTGTTGATCATCTGCGTGTAGCCGTAGCGCTGCGCCTGCATGAGCGAGGTGCCAAGGCCGAACTCGGCATGTTTCCACGCGCCCAGGTGCTTCTGCAGGATCGTCAGCGACGCCTTGTCGAAGGCTTTCGTGTATGCAGCAGCAGCAGCTTTGGCTTCAGTTTCTCTCAGGGAAGGTAGCCCTTTTGCAACGGTTTCTTGAGAGTTCGTTGTTTCTGCAGCCATTGTCGTTTTTACTACTACAGTCTTGTCTATTGCGTCTAATTCTTCCTCAGCTTTTTCTAGCTCAAAAGCAGATTCGAGCCATCGTAGATGAAGCTGCATCGCTTCTGCTTTACGGATATGCCCGGAAATATTTCTATATCTGTTAGCTTGACGAGCTTGCTTCTTAAGGCCTCGAACCTGTAAGTCGAGTGTTTGCAGCACATCGTCAACTCTTCAGTGTCCCACTTGCCGCATTTCCGACACGCCGGCTTGCCTTGTTCTGTGCATTTATATTTTTGTTTTATGATAAATATTTAATATATTTAGCATATTTAGTGCCTATGCACTGACCAAATACCAACATATAATCGACTTTATATCCCTGATTTAATTCTTTATTATCCAGTACACTAAAGATATCACCGTAATAACTCCGAACACCATTCTGTATAAACAATGTCTTAATGGATGAATTCCTCGCTGAAAATGAATAAAATTCTTCACTATTATCTATATAAGTAATAACCATCTTAGGATTTACTTTTCGAATATAGAGGTCATAGTATGCATCCTTGACATTAGATCGCTGAAGCAACGACAATAAAAGAACAGGAACATTAACCTCATCAGTCAAAGAACAAAGTTTACCAACTGAATATGGATTAAGAATCTCCTCTAAACATTCATCAAACCAATCACTTCGCCCACCATATATTAATATATTAGATGGCTTCGGCAATAAAAATGACTTTCTGGTAAGAATTAATCTCCATACTATTGCTCCTACACGCAGTAATTTATTCATGAGACCCATTCATTCTTGATGTCATCTCTAAATTGTCGATTATATTCAGCAGCCATGATTATATTTATCTCGTTGTTCTTGCGCATTTAATAGAAAACAAATGGGTCAGCCACAACCCTATCATGAATATGATCCATCCATAATATTTGTAATACCGTTACATACAATTAACCATAAATATACTTCTCCAGGACTATATCTTACTGCTTAGATCTGCTGTTTTTAATTGTAAGGAAATCTTTAGCGAAGCACTTTGCAACCAGGAAGTCTTCTTCCTTATCTATATCAACCGAGCTATATGCATCCATACAATACGCAAATGTATTAGTCTTTAAAAACAAACTCTCTTCTTTCAATAGTCTTCCTATTTTCACTATATAAATAGCACCATTTAATCGGTAATATATATCAAAATCTTGGCTTCGTTTATTTGCATTATCTTCTCGAAAAAATAGCTGCATATTCCCGTCATCAGGTAAAGTATTGTTCCAATGTGGAGGGTGATCCACTTCACAAACGCTTATCACTGAGTCCGCACTTTTTTTTTCTAAGAGCTCTATAGCCTTATCAATATCTATTTCAGTTCTTAATGGACTAGTAGGCTGTAGTAACACAATGTAATCATAGTGTTGATCAATTATCTCAATCTCTCCCAACACATTAATTACGGTATCGATTGACGACGCATCATCCGTCGCTAGGCTCTTTGGTCTTAGAAATGGGACCTCTGCACCATATTTTATAGAAATATTAGCAATTTCTTGATCATCAGTCGAAACAACTATCCGATCAATATATTTTGAATTAAGTGCAGCCTCAATTGTCCAGGCAATGAGTGGTTTTCCTGCAAGATCCAAGATATTCTTTCTTGGCAACCGCTTGCTTCCTCCTCTTGCAGGAATGATCGCTAACAATCGTTGTTGACCAATCACCGGAACAACTCCTGAGAATCCAACTGTGCTTTCTCAAACTCATCCACTTGCCCAACATCCAACCAATATTCATGTAGTGGAAACATGTTGACTTGCCTGTTTCCATTGATCTTCTCGCTCAACAGTTGTGGCATATC
>CALFQW010000120.1 GCA_937919305.1 uncultured Candidatus Saccharibacteria bacterium | reverse complement strand
TGAACGTAGAAAAGACGGCCGCTGATAAGATGAGAGCCTGCTCTGCAGCAAGAAAGACACATCATGCCGAGTTTTGTTCTTGAACCTACGCGCAGAAAATGAAAAATGACTTCGTACAACTAGCGCAAACCATTCGCAAGCCTAGTGGAAGCCACTGAAATCAATTTTGGTGCGGATGAAAGGACTTGAACCTTCACGCCCGGAGGCACGTGCTCCTAAGGCACGCGTGTCTACCAATTCCACCACATCCGCATACAGTTTGTCGTGCACTACTGACAGTGCCTGCGACAACTGAGATATTGTAACAGATTATACGCGAACAAGGGATAGTCGAGCGCGATAGTATGCCCTGATTGCTATCACACTGAGCGTAAAGACGCTCATCATCGCACACACATGGCCGAGCACTGCTGCGTTCATGATAAGCAGTCCGACACCGCTGACAACAGTGAATCCGAAAGTGGCGAGCATCGTGGAGTAAGATCGAGAGATTCGCTGACGATGCCCGCTATACAGCGTAGCGACCATTGCTCCGCTCATAATGAGGGCAACGACGATGTGTGCGATTAAGAGACCTGCGTATATCATAGAGTATTCTCAGTATAGCATGATCGTTATGCGATAAAATGATGAGCTTGTGAAGTACGAGTAAAGACAACTTGCTGGGTGGAGTGACTTGATCTCTTGAAACCAAGCTTTCTCACGAGTGCGTGCGCAGCGTCGTTATCCCAGCCAAATTCTGTCCATATTTGACAGTCAGGATGACTCATACCATGATCATCTAGCGTTCTAGAGACAAAATCGTGCGCCAGACCTCTGCCTTGAGCGGGTGGATACATCCGCGCCGATACACGAAATTGACTGCGAATATGATCTGGATGTGACAGTCTCTCATAGCACACGACACCAACGAGACGCGACTGATCGTTAAACAAGGTGTAGACGTAAGGCTGAGTAATACCCTGAAACCATCGCATTGCCGATGGTGTATCGGAGAAAGTTACGACGCCTTCAGGATATGATTGCTCGTCTTGCTGCTGCGATGAGTGTTCTACCAATGCATCGGCCACGACATAGCTCCAGCCTTTTTGTATCGAATATGACGAACCATCATGACTCTGGATGTAGGCGATCGGCAAGAAACCTAAGTGATTTTGCATAGCTATACCATATAGCTATGTGTATGTCGAAGCAAGCGTAATCACTTTTCGATGATAGAAAGTTGCGTACGCAGTGCCGTGTCGTAGGCTATCTTTTCCTCCAAGGTCATCGCGGCACCAACACCTCTACCGAGCAGCAGCTGTAGGCGTAATTTTTCGAGATCTCGCGCTGTTTCGGGCAAAAAAATAGACCCTTCTGGGTCGCTATCACCTGTGGGTGCACTGGCACCATCCATGCCTATTGTCATACTATATGCTCCTATTTTTGTTCTTCTGGCCGGTAGAAGGCCAGCGCCGCATCTCCGTAACTACGATTGTCCACCACAACAACTCCATTAACGGTCGGCACTGACTCTCTACCTGGTTGTGATAATACCATAAGCCCTTGTGGTTTTAAATATCTAACGAGTTTCGCGACTGTGGATAACTGCAGATCATGGTACGGAGGATCAGCTACGATGAGATCATACAGTTGACTGTCGGCCGTTTCCGACCAGCTGCTAACACTTGCTTTGATCAGCTTTGATCGATCTGCAACACCCAGTAACTCGATATTTTGACCGATCACCTTCTGGGCTATGCGGTCTTTTTCGACAAATGTAACCATCGCTGCGCCCCGACTAAGCGCTTCAAGCCCTACCGCGCCGGATCCTGCAAATGCATCAAGCACTTGCATACCACTGACGTCACCGAGAATGTTAAACAAAGATGAGCGTATGCGCTCACCCATCGGGTGCGTTCTCGATGTATCGGGGCAGTCTATAAAGCGCCCACCGAACTCACCTGCGATCAGCCGCACTCTCATGAGAGCTCACCCTTACGTTTCTTTTCTGCTCGCAGACTCGCAGCGTACCAAGAGAGCGTTACTGTCTTTATGATAGTTGGCGCAAGCTCTTGTCTCGTCAGGCCAGCAAGGGTTCGATTCCAGCCATGTTTGTGAAACTGCTCATACATCTTGAGCGAATGGATGTGGTGCAACGCATCAAGAAACACCGTT
>CALFQW010000119.1 GCA_937919305.1 uncultured Candidatus Saccharibacteria bacterium | reverse complement strand
TGTGGTGGTGTTGGGATTACAGATGTTCTTGGGGGCAATGTCGGTGCTCTGATCACGGATATTATATTATGTCCGATTGCAAATGGCCTTTTCAACGCCATGCAGGAAATAGTGCAATACACTAGTGATTTACTGCTCAAAGTTGACCCGTTGCTGCCGAATGGCCAGCTTCCAGCAAACGCAGAGGCACCTGGTGGAGCCCTCTATTTTAGCTGGAGGATATTTCGAGACTTCGCTAACGTCGCGCTAGTCATAGCAATTCTTTTCGTTATATTTTCTCAAGCAACATCCGTAGGCTTGAACGCATATGGTATTAAGAAAATGCTACCCAAAATACTCATAGCTGCCATCATGATTAACATTTCGTACTTTGTATGTGCGGTATTGGTAGATATATTCAATATCTTAGGTAAAACTATCGGCGACACCTTCGAAAGCGCACTAAGCGTTGGCGTAACACGAGGCGAAGCAATAGGTATCATCTTTAGCAATATCACCGATTCACTTGGCGGAATCGGCGGATCGGCTCTGATATTAGCAGTATTTCTGATAATGATCCTCGCTTTCCTCGTCATGCTCCTCTTGAGCCTATTTGCTCTCTTCTTTGTTGTCGCACGACAGATATTCATCGTCTTCTTGATACTTGTGTCACCACTGGCATTTGCTGCCTGGATACTTCCAAATACTGAGAAGTCATTTGCTAGATGGTGGTCAGTGTTCATCAAGCTGCTAGCAATCTACCCGATAGTGACATTTATGAACGTTATTACGTTGGTATTGCTACTTGCAGTAGCAGGAGTAGTAAACTAGAGGTATGGTAGATTTTCTCGTCGCCCTCATGTCGGGCCTAGCAATAACCTTTATCTTGATACTACCCCTGCTTGCTATACCGGTCATCTTCTTCAAGATGGGGAGTGTAGCAGGGAAGGTACAGGGGGCATTCAATAATATTGGTCGTGGTATGCGAAAGCAAGTAGCAAAAGGCGCGACCAAAGCAGCCGGAGGAGCCGCAAAGCGTAGAGGTCTTGAGCTAGCTGCACAACGAGCAAAAAATAGGCCAGAGACGAGAACCGGCCGTGCGGCAAACTATGCGCTAAACCGAAAAGCAGTTGCGTCGAGTAGAGATAGCTCGATATCTCGTGCGCTTGAGGACGCTCATTACCAAAGGATAGGCTCTAGCGAAGCTTATGCAGCAAAAGTGGGCGGTATCAGTGGACCAGGTAAAGCTCATGCTGCTGAACGAGCTCATAGGGAAAAACGGTTCCAAGAAGATGCTTCTTTCTACAAAGACACCATGCGAGCCGATAACTTATCAACAAATCAATATCTAGACCGTGCACGGACCGCTGCCGACCCTGCAGAAAGCTATGCCGCAGCCCAGCTAGCTCTTGAGACCGGGGGTGGGTTCGCACAAAGCAAGGTACGTGAAATACTCGATAGTCAATCATCGATGTCTGGAGAAGGTGCTGGTGGCGTAGTGCGTGCTGCAAGAGAGAGTGGCGATATGTATCTTTCAAATCCAGAATTAGTTGATACTATACAGCACTTCGGAGATGCATCATACGCAGCGGGTGTGGCTGGCGGCACCGATCAAGCCACGATGATCGATACAGCGAAAACCGAAACCGACCCTGCGACTGGTCAACAGAAAACTCAATCAGATTTCTGGCAAGGATACACAACCAAAATCGAAAAGGTTCTCAAGCTCAGTGGAGACGGAACGCAAGTCGCAGCTATCAAGGACCCTAGTAACGGTATGACGTATGAAAACGCAGTATTGGCAACAAAAAGCCCTAACTTCAGTAGCGCAAATCAAAAAATTCGCGATGCAATACAGGCAGTAGTAGCTAGAGGGCCCAAAAACCCTGCATCACAAGCATCAACCCCTCCTCCAGCAACATCGGGCTCATCCTCATCAGGGCCAACTCTTATTGTCCCCAGATCTAGTGGTCAGAATCCCACGATGCCCCCATCGACAACTCAGCAGCAAAGACAACAAGGTGGAAACTTTAACGGTGGTCCGGGCCAACAGCCGCCAAGCAACCCCTAGTCTATGGCCGTATATAAAGTACCTCAAGATGTCGAAGCAGAGGATAAGCTCCTTGGGCCATTTAGCTTTCGACAGTTCATATACCTCTTAGTTGCAGGGCTCGGCATCTTCATATCGTATGTACTATCTCGAATATTCATAGGGTTATTCATCATACCTATACCGTTCGTCTTAGCATTACTCGCGCTCGCTCTGCCACTAAAGAAAGATCAGCCCATGGAAACATACCTGATCGCAATGATCAAATTCTTTTTCAAACCTCGCATACGACGATGGGACCCCGAAGGGACCATGAGCTTATTCCAGATAACCGCATTGAAGGTAGCTGATGGCCCAACTCTCAAGGAATACGGCGGCGAAGAAGCCTCTCAAAGACTTGCCTATCTAGCACAGGTAGTCGACAGTCATGGCTGGTCAACAAGGGGAGCCATCCCAGATGGCAACGGGATTGGAGCCATGGCTATTGAGGCACAGAAGATGCCAGACCCAATGGATATGACGAGCGGCATTGCTCAATCGTTTGACCAGAAGATAGCTGATGCGAATTCACAGCGTATGCAGGCAGCTAGACAGTTAACCCATGCATCCATACCACAACAAAATCCAGTAACATCTGTTGCGGGTCAATCGCCTGCGGCTGAAACATCGTCGATTAAAAATTCGAGTTCCGATCAGAGTCCGTCTACGCAGAGTAATGTGAACGCATCAGTGCGTAACAGACCATCAGATCAAACTAACCAAAAAAGATCGTCGTCAAAAAGTGTTGAACCGCCGCATACAAGAACTGACGCAGCCAGTGAATACGCAAAACACTTGCAGCAGAAGCAAAGTACTATCCAAGAAGAGGTGATAGAAACTCATGACAAGAAAACAGCTCATGAGCCTAGCGCTCCGACCGCATCCCCTGATATAATAAGACTCGCAAATAATGATGACCTTTCTATCAGTGCAATCGCCCGTGAAGCCCATCGTCTATCTGATGAGCCTAACCAAGAAGTAGAAATACCTCTGCGATAGACAGTCACTAATCAGGGGGTGGGGAGAACAAGGGGACCAGTCTTACTAATGGATCCGCAACAATTACCGCAGCAACCTATGCAAAATACGCCGCAAAATGCTCAAGGCAATCAGCAGGCGACTCCTCAGTATGCCAACCCACAAGCTGCACCGGCGCAACAGCAGATGCCCTTAGCTCAGCCTCAAGCAGCGCCAAGTACACCTGTTGCCCCGCAGCAGAATAATCAGCAAACACCCGAACCAGCTGCGAACGCTCCTCGAAACCCAAATAGCACACAAAACTCGCTACTCCTCGCTGAGCTCCGGGAGGGAATGGCTATTATGAACGACGGTAGTTTCCGCGCGGTCGTTAGCTGCCAGTCAATAAACTTTGATCTGATGAGTGCCAGAGAACGCGAAGGTGTCGAGTATAGTTACCAAAGCTTTTTGAACTCGCTATATTTTCCGATACAGATCTTTGTGCGCTCTCAAAGGGTTGATATCGGACCGTACCTGGAACGCCTCGCAAAGATACGACGCGACCAAGACAACATGCTTCTCGGGGTTTTGATGGATGACTATATGCACTTTATAGACGTTATTAGTCAAGAAACAAATATCATGGACAAGAGCTTTTATGTCATCGTCCCGTTTTATCCTGCCGGTGATGCTGCATCCATACAGCAGGCTAGCAAAAGCATATTTGGCGCCTTCCTGAAGCCAGACAAACAAAAAATGGTTACTGTTGACCAAACAAGCTACAACAAAGCAAAGGAAGAGATCGGTAATCGTGTCAGTGCGGTTATGAGTGGATTATTCCAAATGGGGGTCAAGACCAGACAGCTCGACACAAAACAACTCGGTGAACTGTACTATAACATGTACAATCCAGATACAGCGGTTCGTGAGCCTATAGGTGACATAATGAATCTTACCTCTACATACGTCAAAAAGGGTCAAGGTGAAGCACCTCAACCACACCTCAATAATCAAAGTGGGGCACAGTAAATGGCAAAGAAAAAACAAAGCGCTATAGATGTCGCCGAGCAACAGCGCCTGCGGGAGCAACGGGAGGTAGAAGCCGAATTCCTGAAAGGCATCACGACACTACGTGACGTTATAGCACCATCGAGCCTCGAGATACAAAGCGGGCACTTCCGTATCGGCACAAAGTATGGCCGAACACTATACATCTATGGCTATCCTCGCCAGATATATACTGGCTGGATCAGTTCGATTGTGAACGTTGATGAAGTAATCGATGTGAGTATGTTTATCTACCCAGTTGAAAGTCAGGTTGTCCTCAATAACCTTCGCAAGAAGGTAGGGCAGCTCGAAGCGAGCATCCAGATCAACGCCGAACACGGTAAAGTGCGTGACCCAGGTCTTGAGGCGGCAATCAGCGACGCTGAAGAATTGCGTGATCAACTACAAGTTGGCGCCGAGAGATTCTTCCGCTACGGTCTCTACATGACTATGTACGGAGACAGCTTAGAAGAACTCGCCTACGTTCAGCATAAACTGGAGACCATCCTCGGACAACAGCTTGTGTTCTCGAAGGTTGCGAGCTCTCAGCAGGAGCAAGGCCTGAACAGCACGCTGCCGCAGATGACAGACCAACTACAGATACGCCGGAACATGAACACTGGCGCGATCAGCACGAGCTTTCCATTTACCAGCGCCGACCTCACGCAAGAAAAAGGCATCCTCTACGGGGTTAACATGCACAACAACGGTCTCGTGATATTCGATAGGTTCAGCCTGGAAAATGCGAACATGGTTGTCTTTGCAAAGTCTGGCGCGGGTAAATCCTTTACCGTAAAGCTCGAGGCTCTTCGCAGCATGATGATCGGCGCCGAAGTAATCATCATCGACCCTGAAAACGAATACCAGAAGCTCGCTGAGGCGGTCGGGGGTAGCTATATACAGCTCAGCCTAAATTCTAGTGTTCGTATCAATCCCTTCGATCTACCGAGAGTTATAGACGGTGATGATGCTGATGATGCGCTGCGTGCAAACCTTGTCACGCTCCATGGTTTATTAAGACTCATGCTGGGTGGCGGGCAGACGTTGCCCAATGGCACCGTAACCGCGTCACTATCCCCTTCAGAAGAAGCTGACCTCGATCAGGCCTTGATCGATACGTATGCACGTGCAGGTATAACCAGCGACCCTCTAACCCACAACTCTGTGCCGCCAACTATTGGCGACCTCTACGAAACCCTTCTTCACATGGGCGGCAGCGGACCACAGCTCGCACAGCGACTTAGAAAGTACACGACTGGAACATTCGCAGGGATATTCTCTCAGCAAAGTAACATCGATATAAATAACGCGATGACGGTATTTAATATACGCGATCTTGAAGATGAACTACGACCAGTTGCGATGTATATCGTACTAAGCCATATATGGAACAAGACACGAACGGATAAAAGAAAGCGTATGCTGATCGTTGATGAGGCTTGGCAGCTCATGAAATATGATGATTCTGCGCAGTTCTTGTTCTCGCTCGCTAAGCGTGCCCGAAAATACTATCTCGGTCTCACGACGATCTCTCAGGATGTTGAGGACTTTATGAGTAGCAAAATGGGTCGAGCTATTGTGAGTAACAGTTCGATGCAACTTCTACTCAAGCAGTCGTCCAGTGCGGTAGACATACTCGGTGACGTATTCAAACTCACCGAGGAGGAAAGGAAGCGTTTGGGCAACTTCCCAGTTGGTCAAGGATTATTCTTTGCAGGTCAAAACCATGTACACATCCAGATAATCGCAAGTCCAACCGAACAGGATCTGATCACAACCAATCCCCAAGGGGCACAAGAAAATCGCTAAGGTATAACTATGTTATTGCAAAATGACGATGACTGGTACGATCAGCAGCAAGCAAGAAGGGAGTTAGATCCTGATGAGTTTGGTGAAACACCCAATCAGTCGATAGCCGGTGGTATCGGTCAAGAGGCAGTTGGTCGCGCCACAGATAAAGCCAAAGATAAGATAGCGGACAAGGCTAAAAATAAAGTTGCAGGTACTGCAGGAAAAAAAGCAGGGCAAGAACTAGGGAAAAAAGCAGCTGAAGAAGGTGCGAAAAAAGCAGCTAGCGCAGCAGTTGCAGCTGGAGGTGGAGCGGCTACAGGCGGTGTTTCTACGGCAATACAAGCAGGTGCTACAGTTGCAGACAAGGGCTTTGAGAAAGGTCTCCAAGCGATTGGGATCAATAAGAAAGATAAGAACAAAATATATGTTGCAATCGTTTCATTTCCGATTATCGTTGCATTCTTATTGTTACCACTCATCGCAGTCCTGATACCTGTCATGATCGCAAACGGTATAAAAGAAGTTGCCTACGAAGTAGTGAAAGCTATACCACTCGTTCGTGGTGCAATCATCGCAAAGACAGGCCTAGAGCTAGGGGTGGACGCACTAAACAAGACGGTGGACGGCATAGATTCAGTAAAGGATGCCGCAGCCGTAACTGTAGTTGGTGCAGCGAAAAAGGGAACAAAAGCTGTTACTGATCTTGCCGACGGGGCAAGGAGTATAGGTGACAAAATCATCCCAGATGGCGTGCCGCTAATCGGATATGAGTTTAACGATATGAATTTACAGCAAGTAGCAACAACTCTTCCGGACGGTACAGTTCAGTTGGCGGCCGCAAACAACACTACAGTAAAACAAACGATAAGTAGTGACTCTCGGCTGGCCGTGTTGTTTAAAGAGATGTGGAACAGTGGCTACTTCCAAGCAATGGCGGAAAAATACGAAATTCGGATAGATTATCACCCGAAAACTAAAAAAATGAGTGTTTATCTCGAGGATAAACTCATCAAAAA
>CALFQW010000118.1 GCA_937919305.1 uncultured Candidatus Saccharibacteria bacterium | reverse complement strand
TGAAGCCATATTTCTTACAGAAGACGGAGTACCACCTACGGTATTGGTGCCATTCAAGACGTTGTTTGATTCACTCGACTGCCAAGTTTCGTCACCGTTATCATTCCAGACACGCATGCTGTAGTTGAACTCAATAGGCCCCCTGTTATCGACAACCCTATGGCCTTGTCCGTCATTTGAATCAGCAGGTATATCAAAATCAACATTTGTAACGCGGTTCGTCGTACTTGCTGTCGCCCCAACCTCTTGCGGGTTACTAATACTAGCACTCACTTCGAGGCCGGCCGGCGGTCGCTCTACTCTGACGCATGCTTCTGACGACTCGCGCGCACCTCCGCCAGGCTTAAACGGCTGTACTCGAACATGCTGGCAATACCGGCGGTTATTAGATGCATCTAACGGTATAGTATACGTATCATTCCAAGTCTTCTCTTCATTTACATTGATGCGTGCGTTACCTGTGTTTGGAGAAGTGTTACCACTCGTAATGAACCCGTTATCGCCCCACTGTCCTCTAGCATCAATACCCGTAGCATCCTGCCCGCCAATATTTTTGATCTTGTGCGTAAAAGTTACTTGCTCGCCCGGCGCCCTAACGTTATGAGATACAGACGACGTAGGCTCTAGCTCGTGAGGAGGTGGTGATTGGTTCGTCCTGAAGTGGTATACGAGTGTATAGTTGTCATGGTTTAAAGATCCACCATCGCTACCGTTCCCATATATACCTGGAGTAATGTTCTCCGTCACGGTACCATCTACGATACGGCCATTTGTTGCATTGAGCCCTTCTGCCTGCTCCAGAACTACTCGAAAAGCTGTGGCTTTCACCCCAAGACAAGACAACTGATAGCTACCGTTGTTATCGACTCCCCTAGAAGCACCAGAGGGTCCGTCAGGAGTGTCATTGCCTGCACGAAATGCATACGCAGGAACTCTTCCGACACCAGTGCCAGTGCCGTTCGGGTCACACAAGTTCCCTTTGTTGTTCTGCATATTACCCCCAGGGTAAGAGCCCTGCTGTTTTACCGCAAAAGATACGAAGCCAGGCCCCTCATTGCTATCATTTGCTCGCTTGATCGTGCCAGCTTTATTTGAGTCATATACTGCCTGACCGTTACCTGGCGGGATAGACGGGTCTTTATAGGACTTTACTTTGAACTTGAAATCACCCGAGTATACATGACTTCCGTCAGCATTCTTCATGTTTGAGCCATCATTGTAATAAAGCTTCACAAACACAACAAGATTGAATCTACCTGCACCGTTATAGCACTGGACGGCGTTATCAACTCCACTCAAAACTTCTGCATTGGCTGTTTTGGGTGACATAGCAACTGCAGTTAGAGCAAGCACAAAGCTAGCTACCAATAAAAACGGCTTTGTAAATGCGGCAATCACTGTAATAGCTCCTTGATTATTGATTGATATTTATTTTGAAAATCAGGCTGCTGAGCAATTTTTTTATCGAGAACTGTGAAAAACCATCCAACCTGAGTTTTGTTTTCTTGGTCTTGAATCTCGGGTATAGAAAACTCATATGTCAGATCGTAGTACTCTCGCGATAGAGCGCTCGGCGCACCTACTTCAGAATTTTCGATTACGTTACGGACTTCAAGGGGTGGAGAAACTCGTGTACCCCCACTGACGAATGGGGTGATTACCGAGTTATCAGGAGCGACCGTGTACACTGCAGATGGATTCGTGGACTGACCGTAAGTCAATCTCCTGTCGTCCTGTGCTTCATCGACGAGCTCGGCTACACTCTTAGATTTGTTTTTATATGATGCTAAAGCCTCTTCGGCTTTTTGCTTTGCGTATACAATATCGGCTTTGATTGCCGCCTCATTACCGATAAGGTCTCTGTTTGCATCCGAGCCCACGTTGACACCGTCATAATAACCAGCAATATAGCGTCCAAATGGGTAATATAAAGTCGCGACTACTGATCCACCTTTTTGATAAGTATCCACGCCAGCCTGTATGAGATCAGGATACGCAAGCTCTTTCTGGTATCTTGTAGGTTCAGGAGGGCTGTCGCTTTCATTGACGTCTACATACTTCATGTACGCAACTTTCGTAAGGGACTGATCGTCGTCGAGATACTCTACACCCAACCTACTAGCAGCTTCTCTTGACGCTAGCGATAACTTCAGCTCGTCTCTTGCTTTGTTCTTCTCTACTCCAAGCTCTTTGGCTTGTTGTATCATCTCGTTATATGTCTTGCGATCGTAACTGTATTTGCCAATCTTCAGAGCTGGCGTGAAGAAATAAAATAAAGTAGCCACTGCTGCAGAGACGAGTGCTACTACTATTACGGCTATGACGACCTTCTTAGACATGTTTGATTTTTTAGAGCTTACCGAACCCTTAATAGGAGCATTGTCTGACTCTGTTGTCTTTTGTTTTTCCTCCATAGATAGTCGTATTATAGCAGAGCATAAGAGTTTTGGTCTAACGTTTTTATGGATAACTCTGCCAACGTGACATTTCATCAACCTACCTCTGTTTGCTACAATAGCTCCTATGAGTTTATCTATAGGCATAGTCGGCCTTCCTAACGTTGGGAAATCAACGCTGTTTAATGCACTAACTGACAGTGACATATTGGCTGCAAATTACCCATTTGCAACCATAGAGCCAAACACTGGGATAGTGCCTATACCTGATGAACGTCTCGCGAAGCTCGCTGATATGTACTCTAGCCAAAAGATCATCCCTGCTACGGTTACATTTGTCGACATCGCAGGTCTGGTTGCTGGAGCGAGTACCGGCGAGGGTCTTGGCAATAAATTCTTGGCAAATATACGCAATTGCGATGCCATCGTACATGTTGTCCGGGCTTTCAGCGATGGTAGTGTTCTCCGACACGATGAGTCAAAAACTGATCCAAGTGATGACATCTCAACAATTAGCACTGAGCTGATACTGGCCGACCTCCAGACTATCGATGGCCGAATAACGAAGATAACCAAGGAAGCAAAAGCTGATCCAAAGAAACGCGAGACACTGGAGTACATCCAGAAACTACGACAGTATCTCGATGCTTCGAAGCCACTACATACGATCAATAACTTGAACAAAGAGCTCATAGCCGATCTGCACTTGCTCACTGCGAAACCCGTTATCTATGCTTTCAACGTCGACGAAGGCACCCTGTCAAATAAAGACGAGCAGCAAAAGCTGGCTGATCTTGTCGCGCCAGCTCGATCACTATTCGTATCTGCGAAGCTCGAAGAGGAACTCAAGGGGCTGAGCCCAGCCGATGCACTAGAGTTACTCGAGAGCTACGGTGTCAAGGAGACAGGACTCAGTCGCCTCATACATACTGCATACGATACACTCGGTCTTCAGAGCTATCTCACCGCCGGCGAAAAAGAAGTCAGGGCCTGGACAATAACCCAA
>CALFQW010000117.1 GCA_937919305.1 uncultured Candidatus Saccharibacteria bacterium | reverse complement strand
TTCAGAAATAGAGGTGGTCGTTAATGCCGATTGGTTTAGATATTGGTGGCTGTACGCGAGACCCCGAGACCTGTCCTGCGGTAGAAGGGGCATTGCAGGCAGACGATTTTTATGAAGTTGTTGATGGTGTATGCGGTAGCACTCAACATATTCGCGATACACTCGGTGAGTTTGTTAGCACATGTGTTATCGGCAGTTGCCCTGGACGAAATATTGAAACAACAAAACATGTTCTCAGAGCATTCTTAGATGCGAACATGGATGATGAGAGGAAAGAGGGAGACTGACTATCATGGCGCATGATATGGATCCTCGACCAGTTACGCAAAGTTTTGAGCAGGTAGTAGAGGGCTTTGATTCGAGTATTGGCGACAAGATGAGCCAGGTTACATACGCGCACAGCCTGTTACTAGAGTGTAGTATTCATATAGCCACCCAGCCGAACAATGATAGTAGTGAGATAGCTCTTGATAGGATGCACTATCGTTTCGAGAGATGTTTCCATGAGTTGCTATCAGAGTTACTAGGACATACACCGTCATATGCTGAGTTTATGAGTGTTAGCGTAAATCTTCTTCGAGATTTTAAGAAAGACGGAGCGGAATCGCTCAATGACATCCTTGATCTAGAAGACCACCTTCATGTGCCTAAAGATCTCGAACCAGAAGAGGCCTTGGAGCCCAGTGAGGATGTTGAATATTTTGACGTGGTACGTGACTGCATTCTAGAAGGTAGACCAATTGCCGGGATCTACCGAGCGGTTGCTGCTCTTGCTCGAGAGGAGTCCGAAGAGCAAATCGGTCATTTCCTAGAATGTATGCAGGAATACAGATCAAGCCATACTTCGCTGCGTAAAGTAATAGCGGGTACCGGCTCAAGTGCTCTGCGATTTGCGACTGGGCTATTCAAATACTGGACGAGACCATTTTGAGTTCAACTGCTGTTTAGCAAGCCATATAGCGTAGTACAATGTGCATAATGACTAAGCAACTACAGCAATCGATTAGAGCGGTGGCGGATGAGTTCATACGTCGAAAATACAACCAGTTTTCCTTGGTCGCGATCGTTGGTGGGGCGATATTGTTCATGCTAGCTGCATACTTAACTAGCTTGAGCGCATGGTGGCTACTGCTAACTCTTCCAGTCATGATGGTGACAGTGATCATGTGGATAGTTTTGATAGTTGTGTTCGTACTGATGAGTCGCTTGCGTCTTGGTCTACGCTCTTCACAAAAGAAAGCCGTTAGAGACTTCGTAGATAAGCTGGAGAGGGTTGCAGAATCAGTGCAGACACCAGTACCTTTGCTAGTGGTGCGAATGGTCTGGGATGCTCTGCAGAGAGGAGAGAACCAGCATCGTTATATTCGTTCTATAGTCGAGGATAGCACGAGCTTGCAGAGTGACTTTGAGTCTTTACAGAAGAAGTTCTGATGATAGATACAGGGGCGCTAATCGATAAACACGGTATCATCAGCTATCAGGTAGACCGACCTGAATTAGAAGCCATTCTACAAGAGCTAAATGAAGTCCTATCGGTAGATGGTGCTATCGTAGAGTTCGGTTGCTACAGGGGAACGACTAGTTTGTTTATTCAGAGGCTATTAGACTTACATAAGGATCAGCGTGAGCTTCATGTTTATGATTCGTTCGTTGGCCTCCCGGAAAAAGCGCCTCAGGATATCTCTCCTCTTGGCGAGCAATTCAAAGCAGGTGAACTATCTGTGAGTAAAAAGGAATACATACTGAACTTTCGCAAAGCCGGCTTGAAATTGCCGACTATACACAAAGGGTGGTTTGACGAACTAAAGCCAGATGACTTGCCAGATGAGATCGCGTTTGCATTTCTCGATGGAGACTACTATGAATCGATAATGGTGCCTCTAGAGCTGGTCAAAGGTAGGCTCACAAACGGTGCAGTCGTAGTGGTTGATGACTATGGCAATCAGGCGTTGCCAGGAGCAAGGCTTGCTGTCGATGAATGGTGCGACCGACATGGCCTGACTGTTCGAGAGAAGTCCTCCCTTGCTGTTATAAGAACTGGATAGCTATAAAACCAAGTATAAGTAGCAAGATAAATGCAAACCCAAGAATGTCGACGTACTGTTCGATCTTGTCTTTATATCGACGACCAAAATGATGCATTAGATATGCTACGAGATAGAATCGCCCACCTCGACCTATGAAAGAACCGAGTATAAATAGCGGCAGGAACATGCCGGCAGCTCCACCTGCGATAGTAAATATCTTATATGGAATAGGCGTAAATCCAGCAACTATCACCGCTATTGCTCCGTAGTCTCGGAACCATTGCACTGCTGAGTTGTAGGCATCGCCGTAGCCGACATCGATGATGAACGGCAGAGTTGCTGCTATAGCAAAAAACCCTATAGCGTAGCCGAGTAGACCGCCAGCTACTGAACTCAGTGTCGTGATAGTACCGAGTCGAAACCATTTTTTCGGGCGAGCCGTTACCATAGCTATGAGTAAAGGATCGGGTGGCAGTGGGAAAAATGAGCTTTCAATAAAGCTGAGGCCTCCGAGAGCTTTTTCAGCTTGGGGTTTCTCGGCCCAACCAATCACCCAGGCATATAGTCGGCGAATCCAGTGGCGCGGCTTTTGAAAAATATCGAGAAAAGCGATTCCTGGTCGCGTTGATTCGAAGCTTTCAAAGTCCGGAGCGTTATTTTTTTTCTTTGCCATAACGGGATTAGTATAGCACCTCTAGTAAAAAGCAACGTTTTCTGGTATGATGTGTTGGTTAATAACTCCGTAAAAGTATTCTCATGAAAGGAGAAGAGAGATGGGAGACAAGATAAATCTCAAGCTAGCAAAACGTGATGTTCACGGAAAAAAAGTAAAAAAACTCCGTAGTGAAGGTCAGCTGCCTGGCGTTGTATATGGTCCAGGTATGGATCCTGTATCAGTGCAGGCTGAGTATAATGTTGTCGCAAAAGCGTACAAGCAAGCAGGTACTCACGCACCGGTTCATCTCGATATAGACGGTAAAAAGCGTATCGCTATGATCAAAGAAGCTGAAATCGACCCGACTCGAAACGAGCTAAGCCATGTATCGTTCCACGCGGTGAAGGCGACAGACCCAGTTGTTGCTGAGGTACCAGTTCGTTTGACGGGCGAAGGCGAGAGTGAGGCGGAAAAAGCCGGGCTGATCATACTGCAAGCACTTGATAAGGTTGAAGTTCGTGCGCTACCTATGGATCTTCCTGATGCAGTTGAAATATCAACAGTTGAGCTGAAGGAAGCGGGTGAAAAACTCACTCTTGGTGATGCAAAACTTCCTGAAGGTGTTGAGTTTGTTCTGCACGATGACGGCCATCATCATGACGAAGAGGATGAAGAACGTCCAAGCGTCACCGATCAAATGGTTGCAAGCGTCTGGGAGCCAGCTGCACTACAAGCTGCAAACGAAGCAGCGGCAGGTGACGACGAAGACGAGTCAGACGTTCCAGCTGAAAATGGCGAAGAATCAGATGAAGCAGAAGGTGAGACAGAGACAACCGATGAGTCAAAAGACGACTAGTCGGATCATATAATATGAGTAAAACAGGACGCCACAACGTGACGTCCTGTTTTTATATATAACTACTCTTCTATAAATCCTCCACTCTGATGTGACCAAAGGTTGGCATAGATACCGTCCTTTTTGAGCAACGTTGCATGCGGACCGTCTTCAACGATTCGGCCATTGTCGAGCACGATGATGCGATCAAGCTTCGCTATTGTGCTGAGACGATGGGCGATCACGATACTCGTCCTACCCTTCATCAGCTCATCGAGGCTAGCCTGAATTAGCTTTTCGCTCTCGCTATCGAGTGCGCTGGTTGCTTCGTCGAGGACGAGAATTGGCGCATTCTTGAGGATTGCTCGAGCTATGGCAATACGCTGCCTTTGACCACCAGATAGTTTGACGCCTCGCTCCCCAACGACCGTATCAAGCTTGTTCGGCATTTTATCTATAAACTCCCAAGCGTGGGCACGTTTTGCGGCAGCAATAACTTGCTCATCATTTGCATCAGGATCTGCATAGGCGATGTTCTCCCTAAGGCTTCGATGGAAGAGTAGGGGTTCTTGTGGAACATATGCGATAGCTCGCCGAAGACTTGATTGAGTTACGTTGTGGATGCTCTGACCGTCGATGTTGATAGAACCTTTCGTCACATCGTCAAATCGTAATAACAACTGGGCGAGTGTAGTCTTGCCGGCACCCGACAAACCAACCAGACCAATCTTTTGGCCCGAGAGTATATCGAGCGATAGATGATGCAGGACGGTTTCGTGCTTATTATCGTGGTAGGCATAGTCGATGGCGTCGAACTGGATATGCCCGTCTTTTATGATGATGTCCTTTGCATTTGGTGCGTCATTTATGCGAGGCTTTTCGAGGAGTATTTCAGCCATTGGCGTTGACTGTAGGAATACAGCATCAAAACCGTTAATGATCTCACCGAGAGCAAATAGATGACCGGACAGTCGCTGGAGATATGCAAATACAAATACCCCGATAGCCAGGTCTAGCTCCCCGTTGATCACGAGGCCTACAAGTATAGCGACAACTACTAGCTGTGTGATTTGCAGCAAAAGATGCCGTCCGGTACCTTCGATGCTCATCCATGAGAAGTCTTTTACATACGCTTTTCGGTAAAGCTCGTTGATCTTTGCGAGGCTGCCGGCTTCCTGTTTTTCTTGTGCGAAAGTTTGGACGGCAACACTATTGCCGATAACGTCTGCGGCGAGACCGTTCGCTTCTGCTACGAGCCGTTTTCGCTCCGCACGAATCGGCTCACGTAATTTGCGTGAAAATCGTATCTGAATGGACAAGAAAACGAGTAGACCGAGCACCAGCAATGCAACATATGGTGCTTGAAGTGCAATCAGTGTCACCCCGATGATAAGGTTCACACCGAAACTCAAAGTACTGAATACAAATAGCTCTTGCAGTCGAACATGACCGTTTATGTAGTCGATAAACTTTCCAGTTAGAGCACCGATTCGTTGATTGCCAAAGAACGACCTATCTTTTTCGAGTAGCGATTCGAGTGCATCGTTGGCAAGAGCTGTTCTTACCTTTGATTCATGGCGAGCAGCGACTTGAAAGCCGATCAAGTTAAATACGACACCAGCAAGGCCAGCTACGCCTGCGTACACCAGTAGTTCGTATATGAGATCTGTGTTTTTATTTGCGATCTCTCCGATAACCTGCGATAGAAGGTAGGGGACTATTGTGTTGAGGAGTAGGCCAGATATCGGGATGGCGATCACCATCACAAAGAAACCAACTTTGTAGCGTTTTACTTGCTGCCAGTAGAGCTGGATAGATTCTTTGACGAGAAGTGCTTTTTGATTTTGCTGTTTTGCCATAGGCAATAATCTCCTTATATATAGTAATGAGTTCTGGTGATTATCGCTAGTGGTTGGGCGCGTCCTAACGTCTGCGAGTAGTGGTTCGCAAAACCGTCGCGAACATAGTGTGAACTAGTATATGTGATTACTTTTCTTTTTGAAGCTGTTGGCAATACGATCACTAACCTCTGCTCCGAAGAAGCTACCACCCGCCACCAGAGCTGCACCACCTGCAAATGACGCCGCTCCGAGGAAAGCTCCACCCGTTGCAGCAATGAGAGCCGTAAAACCAACAGCACGGCCTAGACGGGCGTCAAAACGAAATGCTCGTTCACCGAGGTTTGGGTTTGGTTGACTGCCTTCTGGTGATTTTGCCATAATTCATAATTATAGCAAATATGAACTATTTTGTCAATTTCTAGCACGTTTCTGGAGCGGTCTGGTGGCAGCAACAAGACCTAGTGCTAGGGCGACAAGCGCGCTGTTTTTAATGATGTACTGTCCTTCAAGACTAGGTACGAACCACATGGCCCAAGTCACCTCAGGATAGAGCACGAGAGGAGCACTGACTATTATCATATGTATGATCATGATAAACAGTGCAATTCGCGTCATCGCAGGAAAGAGTATAAGTAAACCGATAATACACTCAACAACCGCTACTGCTAAGTAGAGCCCTTCTGCGTACATACCGACACCCATTTTCTCAGCAAACCCGATCGCCAGTTCATCTGCCGGGCTGAATCCTGCTAGCTTTAGCGCACCAAAATAGAAGAAGATAATCGCAAGTGAGATACGGGCTAGCCAGGTGTAGTGACGCTTTGCAAATCGAATAAACCAGGTATCAAACTTAATGAGTGTATTCATATTGCTAAGCATAACAGAAATACAACCATTCGGTTCCTTCGACCTCTGTTGATATGCTATTATGTACGATATGCAAAAAATATTGCTCTACTACAAATTCACCCCTATAGCAGACCCACATACGGTGATGTTATGGCAAAAAACACTGACTGACTCTTTAAGTCTGCGCGGTAGAATACTTGTCAGCAATGATGGTATAAACGGCACAGTGGGCGGTGATATTGATGACCTGAAACGTTACATCAAAGAGACAAAGAAGTTCGAAGGTTTCAAGGGAATGGTGTTCAAATGGAGCATCGGTAGTCGCGAAGATTTTCCTCGCATGAGCGTAAAGGTCCGCCGAGAACTCGTTGGTTTTCAAAACTCTGAAGACGAGTTCGATGTAAATGCGGACGGTGTTGTGGGCGGCGGGAAGCACTTAAAACCAAAGCAAGTACATGAGCTTGTTGAGCAGTATGGTGATGACGTGATTTTCTTTGATGGCCGAAATGCGCATGAGGCAAGTATCGGTCGTTTCAAAAATGCGGTTGTTCCGAATACAAATACATCAAGAGATTTCATAGCCGAGCTGGAAAGTGATAAGTACAACGATATCAAAGATAAAAAAGTGATTACCTATTGCACTGGCGGCATACGGTGCGAGGTTATCAGCTCTATGATGAAGAAGCGTGGATTTAAGGATGTTTATCAGATAGATGGCGGTATCGTAAAGTACGGTGAGAGTTACGGTGATGATGGGCTATGGGAGGGAGCGCTGCGCGTTTTCGATGATCGTATGACAGTGAGGTTTTCAGATCGTGCGAAAACTATCGGAGTCTGCACGCATTGCTCAGGAAAGACAAGTAACTTTGAGAATTGTGCGCATACAGAATGTAACGATCTCGTTTTGATATGTGAGAGCTGTACAGCTGATACGCAGCTACTTTTTCATACCGAAGATTGTCGAAAAGCCGACCAAGCGAAGACGAAAGCTGCTCAGTAATGGCACATAATAGTCCGAGCGAACTAGAAGCTATGTGGGATGGCCTCGCAAGGCCTCGGGATGGCGCGATATACCGGCATAAAAATGGCGATAATTATACGATTCTAGCTACGGGTCATGATGAGGAGACCGAAGAGCCAGTAGTGATGTACGAGTCACCAGATGGCACCAAGTGGTCAAGAAAGGCTGGAGAGTTCCTGGGTACTGTTGCAGTCGATGGCGTCCAGGTACCACGATACCAAGAGCTAGGCATAGATCCAGAACAGGGTAGGATACTTGATCGAAGGGTGTTTGGCGATCCCGTGCTCAGAGAAAAGACGAGACTCCTATCTAGTGAAGAGATCTTGTCTACAGAGATAGCTCAGCTCATCAAAGATATACGTTATACCAATAAGATGAAGAAAGCAGGCGTTGGATTGGCGGCTAGTCAGGTCGGGGTGCCTGTGGCACTCAGTGTCATAGGTATCAAGCCAACACCAAATAGACCCAACCTGGAGCCGTTCGAGCAGGTCATAATAAACCCATCATATGAAGGTATCGGAGAGCCTGTGTCAATGTGGGAGGGGTGCCAGAGTGCGGGGCTTAGCGATGAAGTTATGTTTGCCCAAGCAATGCGCTACGAGAGAGTGAGGGCTGAGTGGACTGATGAACATGCCAAGAAGCACGCAGAAGAACTCGATGGTTTTGTTGCGCATGTGTTTCAGCATGAAGCCGATCATACCGATGGTGTACTTTTCGTCGATAAAGTTCAAGATCCAACGACCTTTATGCTTGCTAGTGAGTATAGGCGTAGAGTTGTGATGAATAAAAGCGCCGAGTGACGTCACCCGATAAACATAATTTAGCCTATTACGTCCTCTGGTATAATCAACAATAATGATAACGAAAAAATACCTTCTAATCTGTTTAACAGTATTTGTAACAATTACAATTTCTTATTCACAAAGGGAATATCATCACCAGTGTGGCGGCGGGATCTCAATGATTGTTCGGCGCGTCTCTGGCAATGCTACCTATCGGTATTACCCATCAGTTGTAATCCGAGTAACCCCCCCTTCTAGTAACCCCCCCTTGTTGGGGACCCCCTGAGAGACAAGGGGGGGTTTTCACTAGACGATTTGGCCGGAGGCCAAATTTTGAGGGGTTTTCTCTTAGCGCCGCAGTTGAAAAATTTGCCGATTTCTGAGGCCAAATGATGAGATTTACTATAGGAAAACGTCATTTTAGAGT
>CALFQW010000116.1 GCA_937919305.1 uncultured Candidatus Saccharibacteria bacterium | reverse complement strand
TATTATAATTATTCCTACCTCACCTCTATAGTCTGCATCTATTGTTCCAGGAGAGTTTAACACTGTAATTCCTTTTTTAAATGCTAGTCCACTTCTTGGTCTTATCTGTGCCTCATGTCCTTGTGCTAATTCCATAAACAGACCTGTTGGCACCAATGCTCGTTGAAGCGGTTTCAAAGTTATCTTATCTTCTATATTGGCTCTAAGATCAAGCCCTGCAGAGCTTTCTGTCTGGTATTCAGGTAATTGATGCTTAGATTTATTAACTACTTTTACAATCATGATTCTATTCTTTCTTCAAAAGTAAAGGTTTATAATTTATCTGAAAATATTCTGCTGCGTTCAAAAAAGTAAACGAACGCTGTAAATATAAAAGTTATTATAAGTCCTAGTACATAGTTTAAGATATCATTGGCCGGCTTCAGATAATAGTAGGCTGTTATCAATAACCCAGCAACAACAATATTTCTAATAATTTTTAAAACAGGATAGGGAATGTAGAAATATTTCTGACCTGTAAAATAGCAATATATAACCATTGCCAAATATGCCAGTACAGAAGCAATAGCGCAGCCAAGATAACCGAGTAAAGGAATTAAGAGTATATTACCCCCAATAATCACCACAGAACCAAGCACACTAATGAGTATTCCATAGTAAGTCTTATCAGTTAGCTTGAACCAGATGCTTAAATTGATATAAATACCAAAAAGAAGTTTTGCAAATAATAAGATAGGAACCAAAAATAAAGCCTCTTTATAAGATTCTCCTTTAGAGATATCTACATCAAACATATGTATCTTGTCATATTTGCAAACTACCTTGCCAGAACTATTTATTAAATATGAACGATTATAAAGCTTATTCTTCTTATTCTTGATTATTATTGATCCTAATAAAATCCAGACAGATCTTTCTTTTGCTAATAATCTAATTTCATTTAAAAAAGGGTCTTTATCTTCAAGATAAGTATTTTTTAATAAATGATGCTTGCTCAGTGAAACTATATTACTTACCTCAGGAGTAAGAATAAAATCTACACCTTTATTACAAGCTTTATTAATAAACCTTTTTGTATGTACTAAATTCTTAGAAATTGATTGCCTACTATTTAATTGTATACAAGCTACTTTGAATATCTGCTTTTTCTTAGCCATCAGATAAATAATTTTCCAAATTTCCTTCAATTGTAATCTTATTCAACTCTTCAAGACTTTCAGCCCTGATGCAGACATATATGGACATTTGGAATAGCTTTTCTTGGCCACGTTGAATCTTATCTCGTAGTTCAATAGCAGACTCAAGCGGATCGGTAATCTCAGAGCCGACGATCTTACCAGCTCGCATCATGGCACGTTTTGTACTTTCTAGCTCGGTAATCTTACGGTGTAGTTTTGGCAGTGCGGACAGAGCGCTTACTTCATGGACGTGGTAACTAATATCTGTGTCGTGATTAAAGTTAATCAGACTATCCATCCAGCCAGAGTTGGCAACGAACGGATACCCAGATATATAGAGTATACGCATGTATACACCGTCTATATTGAGGTAATCGATATTTTCCTCAAGCCCCGCATACGACAAGACATCAACAGTATCTTGTTCACCAAACGTGATGTTTAATTCTTTTTGACGTTCTAGCCTTGCCGCCTTTCTTTTTTTGACGGGTGCAGTGACTGGATCAAGAATCTTGGTTCGCATAGTAGTGGCTAGCTTATTCATTGTGCCTCCCCTTTCTGTACGAGTGCAGTGTGAATGATTGATAGTGCCTGCTCAGTAAGTGGTTGCAGCTTTGCCTGTGTTGGGCTATAGAAACTGTAGAATAGATCAAGCACTTCAAGGCTATCTAGTTGATCGGTATGCATGCCGAGTCGAGCGATACCCTTAGCTATAATGTCGAGCTTTATTTTCATCTGCTCACTTACGAGGTCGAAGTCTGTTTTGCCATTTAATTTATACGGCACGATGATATAGAAATGACGAGTCAGAATCTTGTTATCGGTAATGAGTGAACGGATAAACTCGTCGTAGTTTTGTAGCTGCTGTTGATAGATCGGTGCAGTTTCATTCTCATAACGCTCGTTAAGGTCATCAAGGTACTTATCCATATCAATCTCACGAGTGCGTACCAGTATTTGTAAGTTAGAGCCGACTGAGTTGAGGAAGCTTTCATATGTTTCAATAATCGCGTCTTGCTCCTCTTCGCTGCGTAGCTCAAAGTTGAGCGATGATACCTGTAGTATCGCTCGGTATTCGTTGTTTGGTAGCATTAATATGCCGTCACGAACTCCTTTAATGGCAATTTGCCCTCTGGAGCTAGCCTTAGTCTTCGATTTCTGTAAAGCGAACATGTAGATTTCCTTTCTTACCAGTCTCTAGCCGAAAGTTAGTGGCTGGGTTTTCAATGGTAGCTAATATTCTGGCGGTGGTAGGTATATCAAGTTGATTGAGAGAGGTCTTTTTGACTGGCTTCTTTTCTGTCGCTTCTTTAGCTTCTGGTGCTACGGCCTTGCCGTGATACTCATCTGGACCGGTCGTAACATTCTTGTTAAATAGGTAGTATTTTGGTCGAAGATTGTAGCGAAGTATAGTAACGAGCCATGAGGCTAGAATCTTACCCTTAATACGGATAGATAGCAGGCCGAACAGTAGCGCAACCACACCCATGAATATGTACTTATAGAGTGCACCTCCCGTAAATGGAGGCAGGAGTAGGAATATACCGGCAGCAGCAAACACAGGGATGATCAGCAGTAGGATCTGTGAGAATCCAAGATTACCGATGATTCGATCCTCGACGGTCGTAACTTGTGCTGGTACGACGGTCATTTTCATAGCGTCTTATCCTTACTGTTATTCCTTGGCGTAGTCGAAGAAGCTGGTACACGAGTCACTTTAACGCTCGGAGCTTCGTAGGTAGCACCAGTTCGCACAGACGGCCTAGGCTTAGTTGGTGTGGCGGTATGTGCGATCTCTGCCGTGCCTTTCTTGTTTTGGTAGCGAACTGTCTGAGTCTTACCTGTGCTAACGGCTCGTGACTCAACACTACGGATCATGCGACTCTTTTTGGCAGTGTCAGTCTTCGAGCTGATAGTGCTTGCGGCCGCTCTTGTTTTGCCACTTAGATAACTTACGCCGTTTATAAACTGTCCACCAAGCTTTCGCATGTTGCGTGCGCCCATACTTACGTAACTAAACTGCATCATGACACTCTGAGCTTTCAGGAGCATCAAGATAGTTGCAATACCTGTTACCATCGCCATAAGAGTGTCTGGTACGGCATTATCACCCGATGCCGTCGCCATGCCAGTAAACAACGAGGCTGATAGTTGCAGTATGACGACATGGACGAATAGTACGAAGATGGTCGTAAGGTAGGTTTTGAATGCTGTTTCTGCAAAGTCGCGGAAGCCAGGGATCAACCAGAGAAGGCTCACGAGCGGTGCGAGTACCGCTCCGATGTAGAGTGTGACGAGACGCATGACATAGTAGACCAGCAGTACAATCGAGCAGATGACAAAACCAACCATAATCAGCAGCGCGGCAATGCCTAGGCCGGATGTTTGTTCGACTACTTTCATGAGCGTATCCCAAACGGATGACGATCCAGAGATTAAACCAACCGCCTTGATAAGTGCATTAGATAGCGCAATAATGCCGTCGATCAGAAATATTGAGGTGTTCATTAGAACGAATATCATGGCGACCCGTGGCACAAGGTGTTTTGGTTCGACTTCATCAAAACCAAGTGTCGATGCACTCATGACATGGAAGCCGATCAACACCAGCACAAGTATGAATAATATGTTAGCTATACCAACCATGGCTAGCCAAAAGTTAAAGACACTCGGATTACTCGCCATAGCAGGCGTACTGGCGGTAAAGAAGTCGAGCGCACCCAAGAACGGCGTCGCCGACTAGTTGCGACGACGACGACGACGGGCGAAGGCACCGAAGATGAACAGGGCGCCGGCCATGCCGATGATCGAGGGGTCGTCGGCCCCGACCGAGCAGCTGCCCACGTCGGCGTCGCCACCGCGATCCGGGCGACGCACCGGCGCCGGCAGGGCCTCGCCCTTGATCAGCCCCATGAGCGCCGAGACACCGGTCTCGATGCCCTCTTCGAAGCCGACCGTCGTCTCCGCCTCGAAGCCTTGGCTGAAGAAAGCTCCGGTTGAGCGCGGACACCACAGCCTCACCCAAGTTGACTGTTCTCGAAGTGGTCCGCCGAACCACGGCTTTCTTCGAGGAGAGGGGCGTTCGGGACGCCAGGGTCGATGCCGAGTGGATCATCTCCAACTGCCTCGGCCTGCGCCGACTGGATCTCTACCTGCAGTTCGACCGCCCCCTCACGGAAAGCGAATTGGCCAGCCTGCGCGAACCCGTCCGCCGGCGTGGTGCCCGCGAACCCCTGCAATATA
>CALFQW010000115.1 GCA_937919305.1 uncultured Candidatus Saccharibacteria bacterium | reverse complement strand
GCTGACGCTTGAAGTCGCCGTTCGCGCCCGCGAACTCCCAAGCTCGCTTGCTGGGGCTCCACTTCGCGTACGCCCACGCGTCGTTGACATCGGCATCGATGCCGAGGGTCTCCGACATGAAGACTTGACGCTGCGAGAGCGTTCCCTCGAACTCGACGAACTCGACGCCATCGCCACTCGAGTAGGCGATGACGTAAGTGTGACGAGTGCCGATCGCGTCGGCTTGTGCTTGGGCGGTCCAGCGCTCGTTGAGCTCGACGCCTTGATCTGCAGAGTCAGGTGGCACCTGAACTCCTTTCGGGTTGTTAGGAAGCGGACATCATCTGGTTGAAGAGAGGCTTCTCCTCTTGCCAGAGCGTAACATGACCAGCGCTGACTCCTGGCTCTGTTACCTCGAGGGTAATCACGATTCTTCCGACATACACTTCGTCGGACATACTACCGAACTCGTCGATAAAAAACACGACTGCATTCTGTAGCTCGTACACGCGATTCTTCAAAGGGTCTTTGACAACTCCCTTACGATCAGGCATCACGCGCAGCGACGCCTGATAATCATCACGATACACCTCGAGATCGATAGCAAGACCAGTACCGTCATACAGCCTCGAGAGCTTTGCTTCGAAACCGCCGGCTGGTGCGTTGATCTGCCATCTACGATTCGCAAGCCCCACGGGGAGGCTGTGAACGAAGTCCATCTGGTTCCTCCTCGTTGTATGGTGCAAGCTAAACGCTTAATTGCATCATATCATTTTATTATTAGAAAATCAATACAGTATAAAGTAAAGAGATCAAACCATATCCATTATTGACAAAAACATATAAAAATGTATAATATAAGAAGATATGTCTAGCCCTAGATACTCCGGTCCGACCGAAAGCCTCGGCACGGCGCAAATGTCAGAAGAGTTCCCCCGCTGGAGCGAGGAATGGCTTCGTGATGGTGCGCCCTCACCGTTACTGGAAAATCTCGGTGAGTCAGCGCTAGTCCTCGATAGGCTACAATTTGGCTTGATCCCCGACCAAGGCGCTCGTGGTACCTTTGTCGGCCAAGAAGAATTCCGATACGGCAGAGAAGAGAGCAAGCACCAGGTTGATTTTGGGCAGCCGCTACTCAACGGACCAGGCGTTCATGAACATCCTGAACACGTCGCAGTGAAGCCATTTGAAGATATCGACGATCTAAAAAGAGAGTGGACGATTAGTCAGTACCTGAATGGCACATTTGAAGATCAGTTCGCCATATTGCCTTTGGGCTTGCAGAAAATGCCGGATGGGTCGTGGCGAATGCTCAGCGCCTTTGAAACTGGCATCAAGACATTTGACAACACTCTGTGGGCAAATAGCGACCTTGAGCCGGAAGCATTACGTCCAGAAAACGTTCGCAGGGCCGTTGGCCTAGGCATGCGAGGGCTCGGCATGATGCACGGATCTCGAGTTATCCATGGTGATGCCGAGGCGAAAAACCTCGCAGCTGACCGAGAGAAGATAAGATTTGTTGATCTCGAAGGTGCTGAGATTCTTGCACCTGACATCCTAGACGACCCACTGTCTATCAAGCGAACACGAGAAGATCTTGACGCGTTCATTAGCTCGGTCGTAATGGTTGAGCAAAACCTAGAACTCATAGTGCCCGCGCTAAGTGAAAAAGGCGTTAGAGGTAAGCTCGTCAAGCAATATGATGAAGGCGTCAAAGAAGGGCGAAGATTCCAAGGGGGTACGTATATCCCTAACTTGGAACGTCTCAATGATGATTTTATACGAGATGCAATTTCAGACGTACTCAACCAGCGCCGATAACTAACGGACTGTTTCAGACAAGGTAAAAGCCCGGGAGAAAATCTCTCCCGGGCTATACCCGCATCATGCGCTGTTGAGCCTCAGCTGGCCTTGGACGACTGGCGCTTCTTGGGGCTCTTGCCCGCCGGCGTGATCGCCGGCCTGAGCGTCACGACCTCGGTCGGCTTGGCGTCCGCCTTGGGCCTGGCCGGGGCGCCACCGGTGCTGTAGCGGATCTTGGCCCCGCTCAGCGGATCGATCTCGTCCTTGTCGTTGCCGATGAGGTTGTTGACCTGCTCCGAACACCAGGGCTGGAGCTGACCGATCATGCAGCCCTCAGGCAGCTCAACGTGGCTGAGGTAGATGCCGTAGGCGAACTTGTCCTGCAACTTCCGCTTGATCTCGATCGGACAGTAGGGCTCCTCCGGCAGGTTGTCACGGTCGATGAAGGTGGTGGTGAGCCACGTGTAGTAGGCGCCGATCTGTTCGATCGTCTTCGGTGCCATCCTGTCGGTCTTGATGACACGGGTGCGGACGGCGTGGTAGAAGCCATCCTTGAAGCGATCGATCGCAGCCTGGATCTGGCGTCGCATGGCTGCTGCCTCGTGGGCACGCACAGCCGCTCGGCGGCGCTCGGCGGCCGCTTCGCGGTCGAGCTCGGCCTGCCTGGCCTCGTCGTCTACGCGCCGCTGGGCGGTTGTGATCTCGCTGGCGAAGGGGTTGGTCTGGTCGGACATGGTGAGCTCCTTTCGGAAGGGCTCTCGATGATGGGGTACTTCACACCAGGTTGGTGATAAAATCATATTACTATATATTTGTCATTTTGTCAATACAGTTATGGTTCAGACAGTTTGGCACTCTATCTTGACGAGTGCTAATATTTTTGTAACAATGTGATCGTTATATCTGTTAAAACAATGTGGAGGAAGTATCGTGAGCGCACCTATCACCCCGCTTGCAGATCGTGTCGTCGCCGTCCGAGAAGCAGCAGAGACTAAAACAGCTAGTGGCCTATATCTGCCAGACAGCTCAAAAGAAAAGCCTGCATTTGCAGTAGTAGAAGCCGTTGGGCCAGATGTCAAAACCTTGAAGAAGGGTGACAAGATCGTATACAAAGAATATTCGGTCACAGAGCTGAAGATAAATGCAGTCGAATATCTGGTAGTAAAAGAAGAAGACGTCCTCGCGACAATCAAATAGGAGGTAGATCATGGCAAAGAAAGTATTTTATGATGATGATGCCCGCGCCCGTGTACTCGGGGGTGCTGAGGCACTATACCAGGCCGTAAAGGTAACTATGGGGCCAAAGGGTCGCAATGTCGTTATCGCAAAGAGTTACGGCGGTCCGACTGTCACACATGACGGTGTCACTGTTGCTGAAGGTGTTGAGTTAGCAGATGTCGATGATGATACGCTTGGCTACAGCGTCGGCGCAGAGCTGATCAAGCAAGCGGCAACAAAGATGAACAAGGCTGCTGGTGATGGTACGACGACTGTTACCGTCCTCACCTATAGCATCCTGAACGAAGCAAACCGCATGATCGCAGCTGGTCACAACCCCATGGAGCTCAAGAAGGGTGTTGAGGCAGCCGGTGCAGATGTGCTCAGCGCCCTCAGCAAGCTTAGCGAGCCCGTCACTGGCAAAAAGAACCGTATCGCCGAAGTTGCGACTATCTCTGCTGGCGATGCTCAGATCGGTGAAATGATCGCTGATGTTATCGATAAAGTTGGTCGCGATGGCGTCGTCACTGTCGAAGCTGGCCAGGGTCTCGAGATGGAATCAGAAGTCGTCGAAGGCTTTACCTTTGACCGAGGATTCGTCAGCGCACTCATGGTGACAGATACTGCTCGCCAGGAAGCCGTCTACGAAAAACCAGCTATCGTCATCACTGACAAGAAAGTATCGAGTGTTCAGGAGTTCCTTCCAATGCTCGAGAAGCTCGCAGCAGCGGGCAAGAAGGACGTCGTCCTCATCGCCGATGAAGTAGAAGGCGAAGCGCTTGGTATCCTTGTCCTAAATAAACTGAAGGGTGTTTTCAACACTGTAGCCGTCAAAGCACCTGCCTTCGGTGATCGTCGTAAAGATGTACTGAACGATATCGCAGTACTGACTGGCGCAACAGTGGTATCAGACGACCAGGGGGCAACATTTGAAAACGTTGGTCTCGAAGTCGTTGGCTCTGCGCGCAAAGTCATCGTCAATAAGGACGCAACGACCATCGTCGAAGGTACCGGAACCGTCGCTGACGTCGAGAACCGTATCGCCCAGATCAAAGCACAAGCTGAATCAGCAACAAGCGAGTACGACAAAGAAAACTATGAAAAGCGTGCCGCTGCACTATCTGGTAAAGTTGCTGTCATCAAAGTTGGTGGCGCCACCGAAACTGAGATCGATGAGAAGAAATTCCGTGTTGATGACGCTGTTGCCGCAACGCGCGCCGCGCTAGAAGAAGGTATTGTCGCCGGAGGTGGCGTGACGCTCGTAAACCTCGCCGACAAAGTCACCGCGAGTGGCTCTGATAGCGCCGCAGCTGGTCGAACACTCGTAAAGAAAGCTCTATACGAACCGTTCCGACAGCTCATGCTCAACGCAGGCCTCAACGCCGACGCATTACTGGCTCAAGTGCAGGGAGCAAAGGCCGGACAGGGCATAGACGTCAACAGTCCTGAAAAGCTCGTGGACCTCAAGAGCGCCGGCGTCGTGGACCCAGCGGCTGTCACGCGTCAAGCTGTACAAAATGCTGTGTCTATCGCTGCAACAGCTATGACCATGGGCGCACTCGTCGTCGACGTACCGGAGCAGGAAAAAGCAGACCCAGCC
>CALFQW010000114.1 GCA_937919305.1 uncultured Candidatus Saccharibacteria bacterium | reverse complement strand
ATGACATTGCCCTCTGGGTGTTCGCGGTATATACAGGCGAGCGCCTGCCACATCCTCTCCTGTGCCTCACGTAGTGATTCGGTTCCAGGCAGTTTGCCATCGAGGCCTTTACTACGCAAGGCTTGAACGGCGTCGGGCGTGTACACCTCTGATCGTAACCGTCCCTCGTTAGCGCCTTGGCTCACCTCGTTGAGCCTGCTATTAGTGATGAAATCGGTCACCGTAATACCTGCTGAATGCATCGCAAACAGCCCAGTATCTCGAGTCCTGCGTGCGGTGGAGTGGTAGAACGCATCTATTTTCGCTCCAGGTATATCCCTAACACTTCCAAATGTTATCGACTGCTCACGACCTGTAGCGGTCAGCTGAGCGCCTTCGTTGTGTCCACATATCCTCTCGGGTCTGGTATTGGGCACTGACTGACCGTGTCGTACTAATAATGCTCTTGTCATATCGTCTCGATACAGATTATATCAATCCGTAAAAGCAACAGGCTGTGCTCGCTTGTGAGCTGTTGCCAGGTAGCGATCTTCGATCATCCTAGCTACGTCTGGATCGACCGGTCTACCTTCGAGATAGTCATCGAGCGTGTCGTATGAGATACCTAGTTCAGTCTCGTCTGCTTGGGCGGGTGTTTCGTCTAGTAAGTCTGCCGTCGGTGCTTTCGTGACGAACACTTCTGGAACATCTAAGCTCCTGAGCATCTGACGACCCTGCCTCTTGCTGAGGCCTGAGAGCGGCAGGATATCTGCGCCGCCATCGCCGTATTTTGTGAAGAATCCAGTCACGGCTTCTGCAGCATGATCAGTGCCGATGACAACGAGATTGTGCGTACCCGCAAACGCATACTGAGCAATCATACGCATACGTGCCTTCACGTTCCCCTTGTGATAATCTGCGAGCTGTTCAGCAGTTGCATCTGCGAAACTAGTGGCAAATCCATCAACACCTTTGCGAATATCTAGATCATGGACAACATCAGGTTTGATAGTTTCGATCGCTAGAAGGGCATCTTTCCGATCTGCTTGTTCACCGTACGGGAGTAGTACCGCGTGAAATGCTACATCACCACCCTGCGCACGACGTTGTTCGACTGCCCGTTGCGCTAGCATTCCTGCTAGCAGGGAGTCTTGGCCACCTGATATACCAAGCACAAAGCCGTCGACACCTGTCTTGCCTAGATAATCAGCGAGGAAAGCGACTCGTTTGGCAATTTCTATCTCTGCGTCTATCTCAGGCTTAACGCCTAGCTCACGAGCAATTATTTGTTGTTCGGTTTCGATCATGACTCTTCTCCTAGTTAATTTTTGCTTTACAATTACATGATAGAAGAGTACTATAGTTAGTGTCAAGTAAACAATAACTAAATTCAATCACAATCATGAAAAAAACTGAGGTAATCATCTATGGCGGCGCTTTCAATCCCCCAACCATAGCGCATGTGCAAATCGTACAGGCACTGATAAATGAGGCAAAAACTCGTAGCGCTGAGGTCTGGATCATGCCGAACGGCGAAAGACGAGATAAAAAAATTGGCGTAGATATCTTGACGAGGATAGCATATGTCAAGGCTATGATAGACAGTTGCAACACCAAAGATGTAGAGGTCTCTATAGATAACTCAGAGCTACTAAACAGCAAGTTTACGGAAACTATAGCTTCAGTTGAGCGACAACAGCGCGATCATCCGAACAAGCATTTTACATGGGTATTTGGTTCAGATTCAGTGGCTACGATGCATCAGTGGCGCGCTGGAAAATGGATGTATGATAACCTCCCGATGCTACTTATAGATCGTCCAGGGTATGAGTTGGGGCCAACGCCTAAAAATGCAACCATGTTAAGGGTGGAAACACCTGAGATTAGCTCTACTAAGGTTAGAGACAGTATAAAGAATGGTGATTCTATACAAGAATACGTATCCCCTGTGGTGTTGGCAGTGATTAATGCTCACTCATCGAGCGATATATAGGTAAGGCAACTGTCTCTATATGTCCTCTCAGTGCTGGGGGTA
>CALFQW010000113.1 GCA_937919305.1 uncultured Candidatus Saccharibacteria bacterium | reverse complement strand
TATAATTCTTAATACTTATTTTTGACTGAAAATTATATTTCTGGTGCAGATTGGTCGCAAGACCAGGATCAAGCATTAGCACAGTCGCGATCGCATCGGCTAATGTTGCGTTTTGCGCTGTAACAATAACTCCTTTAGGCGGATCGGTGATCTGAGATTTGTCTTCGATTGACTGAATATGACTGCGCTTAGTAGCTTGATCGTACCAGAAACGCTTGTCATGTGAGCTAACTGCTAGTGCTTGATTGCTGATTTGACGTTTGCCATACATTTTTTCAGAGTCGTGTGGATCCTCGATAGCGATAGAAATCGGAAGATTCGAACACACATACATATATCCCCCTCCGTTGACAATATATTGATTGATATTTGATCCTGAGAGCAGTGAAGATATTTTATCGATGAGCCAGCCTTTACCAAACCCGCCTATATCAATCATCATTTCCTCATCGAGATATACTTCTCGTTTTTCAAAGTGTATGTATTTCCATGGATTACTATATGTCGGCGCAGCATCAGCGCGTTTACCATATCCCTGGGCATGAAGTTTTCCGCCGATAGAAACGTTGAACTGGCCGTCCGACGCGTGATATAGATCTCGTGCAAACCGCAATATATCTATGAATTCTGAAGGTGGATCAGAGATTCTCTCGCCCCGCTGGAGTAGCGAAACAAAAGATTTTTGCTTGAAACGCGAGTATCTCTCGTCGAACTGCTGCACATACTCCAGGATGTTGTCCTGGACTACTGCAGGGATGGGCCTTTGATCGAGATTTTCAATCCACCATCTAGTACCTATCGCTTCAAATACAAAAAGGTTGTTATGCTCTTGCGTCATCTCTGACTGCATCAAGGACGTCATTGAATGCACCCGTCGTCAGACTCGCACCACCTACGCGGCTGGGCTGGTAGTCGGCAATAGATTGACCCTTCGCGTCACCGCTGATCGCTTCAACGAAATCGCCGATGTGCTCTTTTGACTCAACGTCGTCTGCTTGACTAGTTAGTGATACGGTAGCTATTTTGCCATCAACAATAGACAACTTAACGTCAATAATATTTGTATGCCCTTCTGGCACCCTATAATCCGCCGATGCAGTATATGTTCCATCCTTGTATAATGCCGACTGCGACGACACCCTATCTGCTTGACTACTCTCGGGTGACGTTGAGACTTCTGAGCTCGTCGATGTTTGATTAGAGTCAGCTCCATTACCGAGCAGCATCACTCCACCAACACTAGCGGCGCCAACGAGCGCCACGCTACCTATAACTAAAAATATTTTGTCTGCCTTTTTCATTATGTATCCTCTTTTTTCGTTCTCATCTTAAATATACTACCTTTTTTTAGCTCACTTTCCAGCGATAACTCTACGTTATTTGCTTCAGCAAGTCGTTTTGCTATCGATAAACCAAGCCCGTGTCCCTCGACTATCTGCGACGAACGCGAGTTATCTACACGATAAAATCTATCAAATACCAGATCTATATCGGACTGAGGTATCCCTTCTCCACCGTCTTCAACACAAAGGGTTACTAACTCTCCCGACATCTCGTGATACATACGTACTTTTGACCCGGCAGAAGAATACTTGATGGCATTTTCTAGATATATCCCTAGTATTTTTTGCGCTGTCTTTTCGGGTAGCGACCGCCTCTCTCTTGGCAGCCTATTGATGATAGTTATGCCGGCCTCCTGAGCCAAGATATCTACCCTTTTTTTAGCACGCTCACCGAGTCCATATAGCTCAATCGACCTATAGTGTTCTTTCTTTTCAGTGGACATATCCAGTAGTGCAGTCGTAAGATTATGCAGCTTTATCGTATCACTATGCATGACAACTAGCGCATCTCTCAAATGTTTTTTCGTCGGATCTTTCTTTCGTATCGCAACTTCAGCAGTTGTTAGCATCGACGTCAGTGGCGTTTTCAGTTCATGGCTTGCGTCAGTGACAAACCTTGTCTGCGCTTTCATCGCCATCTCAATGGGTAGCAGGGTTCTTCTTGCCAATAAATGACTCAGCACTGCACCGCTAATTAAAGTGCCTGCGTTGAGCAATACGAGTACCGCGAGCATATCAGCCCGCGCTAGTTCTGCTCGTTCGTCTAAAATATCTTTGACACGTAACAAAACCTCTTCTCTATCGATGTTCCTCGCTATGGGCTTTGGTGGTCTGTCTAGCTGACTACTTGCGAGCTGGTATATGATGACGCTAAAAAGCATCGTGAGCGACATGATGATGGCGAGATAAGTTACCGCTAGTCTACCTGTTGGTGAGGTGATGTAGTCTTTCATTTGCCGCATCATGGTCGCGTTTTATCCTCAAGCTTATAGCCAAAACCTCGAACTGTATGTAAAAGCGGCGATGAGAATGGTTTATCGATTTTGTTGCGAATATAACTCACGAACACTTCAACATTATTCGGTAGTATGTCTGCGTCAAAATCCCAGACATGTTTCATTATCATTTCTTTCGACACGACTCGACCCTTATTTCTCATTAGATATTCTAGTATCGAAAATTCCTTAGCTGACAACTCAATGACTTTTCCAGATCTTGAAACAGTTTTTGAAACGGAATCAAGAGTAAGATCGCCAACAACCAACCGGCTCTCTATTCTGCTTTCTGGTCGTCGAAGTAGCGAACGGATCCGAGCAAGCAATACTTCGAACGAGAATGGCTTTGCTAAATAGTCGTCCGCTCCACTATCAAGTCCAGCGACTATATCGCTATCCTGATCTCTGGCTGTTAGCAGCAGGATCGGCGTGTTGTTGCCATCGTCTCGCAGCTTTTTTGCGACTTCGTAGCCACTCATTTCAGGCATCATTACGTCCATCACTATCGCGTCGTAATCATCCGCTGATGCGGAACTGTACCCCTCGCTGCCGTCATATGCACAGTCCACCGCGTACCCCTCGTCTTCCAAACCTTCTTTGATGGCTTTCGCTATTCTGTGTTCGTCTTCGACTATGAGTACTTTCATCATGCTCTCTTGATCAGCTGCTATTGCTAAACTTTACCCTTTGTAGCTTAAAGCTAGCTGTGGACTATGCAAAAATCTATCAACTTCTATAGGTGCTTAGATAAGTCGTCTTCGAGTGTTTTCTCTGGGCGCATACCTATAAGCTCATCCACCTTCTTACCGTTCTTGAATAATTGCATATTCGGTATTCCCTGTACGCCGTGTTCCTGGGCCAAGGCGCCGTTTTCAGCAGACTCTTCTATGTTAACTTTCACGATATCAACATCTGCATCAAGCTTCTTCGATAGAGACTCTAAAGCCGGCTCCATAGCCTTGCATGGAGGGCACCATTCAGCCCAAAAATCGACCAGTACTAGTTTCTTACTATCATTAACGTATTTTTGAAAATCATCTTTGCTTGCAACTTTGAGTAGTGCCATCTGTGTATACCTTTCTTTTTACTATACTTAGTATAGCATCTTCACTATCCAGAAGCTACCTACGGCAACGGTAGCAGTTAGCAAAGTACCCCATAGTAGGTCTATCGCAACAACCTTTACGCTAAATCCTTTGATAGTTGCAAGATTTGTTAAATCATAAGTAGCATACGCAACAAATCCAAAGAACGCACCGTACACTAATGCGTGCGTCCAGCTGTCTTTCTCAAGAGCTGGATTTATCACGAAGACAATAACACCAACTAGATATATGACGTAGAACAATATTGCTGCACCCATGTTTGGTTTATCGAGTAACAACTGCCCTATCTCCGGGCGATACACATACTTAGCACCGATCTTCAACCATATGGCATCCAGCACCCCCATGATGCCACCTGCAGCTAGTAACTTAATGAGTATTTCCATTTTTCTTACTCCTTACCTTTAGAAAATAACTTTGACGGCCACCACATCCAGCGCCCCAGCTCAAGCGTTAGTGCTGGCACGAGCAGCGAACGAACGATGAGCGTATCGAGTAGGACGCCAAAGGCAACGATGAATGATATCTGGGCTAGGAAGAGGATAGGTATCACGTTCAGTGCAGCAAATGTTGCCGCCAGGACTATACCCGCACTCGTTATGACCCCCCCAGTAACCACCAATGCCTTCAAAGTTCCCGCTCTAACACCCGAGTTGACTGTCTCTTCCCGGACTCGAGTCATAAGAAATATGTTGTAGTCTATCCCGAGCGCGACCAAGAAAACGAACCCAAAGACTATGACCGAAGGGTCAGCACCAGCAAAATCCCAAACATTGTTAAATAACAGCGCCGCAACCCCTATAGTTGCACCGAAGGATATAACAGTGGTCAATAGCAGTAACAACGGTCCTATAACGGCTCTCAGTAACACCATAAGTACGACCGTAATTGCCAGCAATATGAGTGGTATTACCGTGACAATATCCCGATCGGCTGCAGTATTCGTATCAAGCTGTATAGCGCTAACACCTCCGACAAGTGACCCCGGAGCTTCCTCTGCAAGGGCAGATCGAAGCCTTTCGACAGTCTGACGAGCTGGTATAGAACTCGCAGCATCAGTCAAAGTTGCTTGCAGGAGTAGTTGACCGTCGACAACCTTTGGAGATAAATCTTTAAACGGATCAGCCTCGTTCGCGATGCTGTCGACGGATGGCACGTTGCTTTGCGCTTGCTCGACGACTTGATCTATCACAAATTGAGGCGAACCGAGCAGCTGATCTTCGATATTAGACCGTATCTCGGCGAGTTGCGCGCTTCTATTTGATTCTATTTCTTGGCGAATTTCAGCTTTTATTTCTTGCGCCCGTGCCCCGAGCGGCAGTTCAGGAGTATTATCACTACTCGTTACTGCACTTACAGTGTCTACACCATCAACTGCCTCTATAGCACTCACGAGCTCCGTAAGATTATTATCTTCACCAACAACGATGTATGCAGGTGATCCTGACCCAGCAGCAAAATGCTTATTTAGTACCGCTTGGCCATCTCGAGCTTCTGATTCTCCTATGATCAAGTTGTCCTGAGACACGCCTTGCGCCCTAAGCTGTGGTACGGCAATACACGCGATAAGTAGTGCACTCAACGATAAGACCCATACTCTCCGAGGATGTTTGCCGACAAGATTTGCAACACGAGCCCAGGCGGGATGATTGAGTCGATAGTCATTTTTTGGTTTCGATAACCTATGTATTGGTCGCCTTGGCCAAAATGCGCTCCTCCCCAGTATAAGCAAAGCCGCGGGTAGGAACGTAAGCGCAACGAGGACGGAAAATAATATCCCAACACCGCCAATAGGGCCAAGTGATTTGTTCGAGCCAAGATCAGATATCAACAAGCAAAGTAGGCCGAGCGTGACCGTCCCGCCAGCGGCGAGTATTGGTTCAAACGATCCTTTCCAGGCTGCTTTCGTTGCATCGAGTGGCGATTTAAAGTGAGTGAGCTCTTCTCTATATCTTGCAATATATAGCAGCGCGTAATCACTCGCAGCACCTATGACTAGGATAAACAATATCCCCTGTGTCTGACCATTAAGTGTAACCCACCCCATATCTGCGAGATACCATACGCTCAGCACGGATACTGTTAACGCTGATAGCGCTCCGACAAGTGTCAAGATAGGCAAAATTGGAGATCGGTAGACTATAAGCAATATAACAAACACCACGCTCAGCGCCGTAATCAACAAAGTCCCATCAATGCCGGCAAAAGCACTATTCAGATCACGCGAAAACATTGCAGGACCAGTGAAATAGTACTCCACGCCGGGATTAATGTCTTTGATCTCTGTCTTGAGCTCTTCTATAACTTTGTCAAATTCAGCCTCACTCGATATCGGCGCGATAACGATCGCGGCTCGCTTGTCTTCTGAGTAAATCGGCGGAGATACGGTATCAATAGTTACATTAGATTCATCTAAAACTTTTGCCGCCTCAGTGATCTTCGTCCTCTCTGTCTCCTTTAAGTCATTTTGAGATTCGAACACAACGATGGCAGGCAATGATGATTCGTCACGAAACTTCTTTAACTTTTCGCTTACTTCTGTCGCCTCGGCACTTTCAGGTAAAAAGCTCGCTGGATCGTTCGTACTCACTTCTTCGATCTTGCCAAAATATGGACCGCCTACCGCAGCACCAACAAGCCAAACGCCAATGATAGCGAACGGCACCACTAGTCTTAGCCATAGAGGTACTTTTTTACTCTTTGCATTTGCAGACTTCTTCGTCGCTTTTGTCGATGACTTTTGAGGCATATTTTCCTTGCTTAGGCTTACTTGACTATTATTAGCGCTTGTCTGATGTACGAGTCGTCTTCGATTAATTGTACTATAGCCTTGGCTACTTCTTCTCTCGAGGTAAGTGTCTTTGCTGGCCCGGTTGTACTCATCGGCACCCTTCCTTTAGGGGCGTGGCTGTTCGTAAGCTTCAGTACTCTCAGCAGCGTCCAATCAACCTGTGAGGACTTCAGTACTTCCG
>CALFQW010000112.1 GCA_937919305.1 uncultured Candidatus Saccharibacteria bacterium | reverse complement strand
TGCTGACAACCACCCAGCCTAGAGTCGATACACGCAACTTTGCCAGAGCGCCAAAGAAGCCAAACACCATACAGAGAAGCGCAAGCCCCGCAGTTCGAATGAAATGAAATGGCGCGCCCTGCTGTTGAGTGTTCTTCTGAGCGACCTCTTTGCTAATAACTGTTTTTTCTTCGTTGTCAGACATATTATCCCTCCCTAATGGTGACTACAGTGCGGTAATATCCCACCCGTTCGCAAACACTAACATAAAAACTATAACAATTGCTGAAAAAATGGTAGCATTTCGAGCATCGATAACTTCTTTTTTCTCTTGTGAATGATGAAACACTTCGTACCACTTGATAACAGCTAAGCCGAGTAATGTGATGATGATGGCAATCTGGGGTAGCATTAATTGCCCTTCGACACTCGTTCCACGATATATGAGATATGCTATGGTCCAGTGATGCGCAAGCCACGCCAACTCGGCGACCACAAACCCCCATACTATACTCAGTAACGTCCTCTCGTCTTCGTCCCGAAAAGCGCTCAACGCATGACGAGCTGCACTATACCCTACGACCCAAGCGAGCAGCACCGTTAGTAAGCTGCTATCCGTCACGAGCGGCTTCAGTTCGAAACCATGTGCGTAGCTAAACAGAGCTACGAGCGCAATAAATTGCGCCACACCCGCCTGCAACAAAACCCATCGCTTCGCAGAATGAGGCTTCAGAACAATCAGCCAAATCGCAAACAATACCGCGATAGCAAACGAAACGTACGGAGCAGAAATTGCAGTCATCAACATCAGTGTGACCGCGCTGATTCCGACCATAAAATCGACAAGATTCGCCTGGAAATTCGCAAACCAAAAACGAGGACGAACCGCGATGACTCGCCATTTACTGAGTACAACAAAGATGTATGCGAGATACGGCAAGTCAACACTTGGGTTGACGAGTAAAAATAACGCTAACGCAAACAATACGTTAAATACAACATGAGTAGCCTCACTCCAGCGAGACCTAGTTGCGACGAGTTTAACGAGCTCCATTGCCTAGTATTATAACAAAATCTGCATCCGATGTAATAACAGACGGCGGCACTGTACCACTCGGCCCTCTACTCAATACTTGTCTCAGCTTCTCCAGAGCTTTTGGCTTCTTACCTCCAGATTGGTCATACCAAACGTATTCACCATACGACGCATCAGTTGGTGTGTCATTCGTCGAAACATCGCTAAAGCCTGCGGCCTTGAGCTCGGCCGCTTTACTACCCGCCAGACCACTAAAATCCGAGCCATTATATACTTCGATAGACGGCTGCTCCCCAGTACTATCGCTAGAAAACGTCAACTGATCTCGGACATACTCCTGCACTTCGTTGAAATCATATACCCCCTCGACTGGCCTGACGATACTTTGTCCGCCCATGTTGCCGGTCGTCAAAACAGCCTCACCCTGCTTCACGAGACTCACCCTTTTGATACTCGCGCTGGGGATGTCGCCTGCGAGTGAAACCAAAGTCTTTACCTCGCCTGCAGAAAAGTTCGTCCGAACATTATCACCTAGTGCATCAATAATACCCGTCACTGCCACTGGATTTGCGAGTGTCCCAGCACTCGCTGCTTTATCTTTCAGTGCAACGATGATCTTTTGCTGGTATTGTTCGCGGTCAAAGTTACCACCACTTAGGCCATAGCCTCCCGCGGCGTTGCGGGCTCTCGCCAAAGCAAGTGCTTGATCGCCGTCGAGCCGCGCTGGTCCGTTTGGCCACTTTACATAGTGACAACGGTAATTACACGCCCAGTCAAAGTTACGATCTAGTACTCCACGCGGATCTTGACTATCGATTTCTACGGTTACTCCACCGACAGCGTTTACCGTATCGCGTACCACCGTATAGTTCACTTGGGCATAGTACTGGATGTCAACACCGAAGTATTTTGAGATAGTATTGGATAACTTTTCAGATCCTGCGGCTTGATTTGAGCCATCATCTGAGCCGCACTCGTATACGACATTGATTTTGCCTTCATACCCACTCACGCAAGCCTCATCATACTCCACCCACAAATCGCGAGGTACGCTGATCATCGCTGCATTTTTCTTCTCTTGATCTATACTCAGGATCATCAACGAGTCTGTTAGGTTACGCCCAGCATCTTGGTGGGCTGCGCTATCTTCAGATGTACCAAAAACGAGGATATTCGAACGACCGTATTCATCTGTCTTGAGGGTTTGACCAGTACCAAGAAGGTCGAAGATATTTCCATTGAATAGCTTGCTTGATGCAAGAAGGATTTTGACTCCAAAGTATAGTCCCGCTATCAATAAGATAGCGACGATAAATAATGCTACCTTTTTGCGATTTATGCGGAATCGTCGAGGTTTCTTTGGAGCATCTTCGTTATCAACTTCTCTCAGTGACTGGCTAATCGCTTCCTTGTCGAAGTTATTTTTAGGCACACCGAGTTGCGGTCGTGGTAGTTCGCCATCGCTAGGGGCACCCAGCTCACGGCGCGAACTGACGCTATTCTTCTTGAGAAACTGGTCGGGGATCTGCTGGTTCTGAGAGTCAGAAAGGCCACCCGGGCTCTTCCCGCGCCGAACCGAACTGAATCCATCGATACTCTGTTTTCGTTGCTGCATAAAACTCCTATCAACTATAGCGGATTTGCAACTAGAACGTAAGCATAATTCAGAGGTTTATTGGGCAATCTGATGTATGCTAGATAGGTATGAAATCAACCACACAATATCAGCACACAAACTTGCGAGACATACTTAGTATCATTGGGTTTCTCATTGCTGTTTTTGTCGGTGCTGCACTGATCAATCACTTTATCTTTCGCAGTTTCAGTGTTGCTGGCCCTAGCATGGAGCCAACTCTTTACACAGGTGATCGACTTATAGTGAATAGGCTCCCTGTCACGTGGAGCAACCTCAAGGCTGAACCATTCAACCCGGAGCGAGGCCAAGTCATTGTATTCAAGAACCCAAACCACATACCGGGTAGCGCTGACGAATTTATCGTAAAAAGGATCATAGCCTACCCAAACGAACGAGTCGTGTTAAAAGGTGGCGAGCTGAGAGTCTACAACACAGAGTACCCTGACGGCTTTCTTTTTGACAGCAGCTACCCTGGCGCCTCGCAACCCACTGACGGGAGCGTAGATATCGTTGTGCCGGAAGGTGAAGTGTTTGTGGCGGGTGATCATCGTCAAGAAGGCTTCTCGCTCGATTCTCGCAACGGGCTTGGCACTATACCCTACAGCGATCTCGTTGGGCCGGTAAGCCTGAGAATATTCCCGTTCTCAAGTTTTAGAACGTTTTAAGGAGTCTACTTATTTGGCTAGCTTGTTCTGCAAATCTTTAAGATCAGCTTCAGTCTTGTACGTAATGATTATCTGACCACCTTTTGCCATCGTTTTTTGTCTAACGGGTAGATCGATACGTTTCGCTAGTAGCTTGGTAAAATCTGTCTCATGCTGCGTATTCTTGATGCCGCTAGCTTTGGTTGAAGGCTTTTCCCCTCGCTTGTAGCCTACGACGTACTGCTCTGCTTTACGAACACTCCAGCCTTGCGTGACGATGAGTTTGAGTAATTCCTTTTGTGCTTTCGGCTCATCTGAAAGTGCAAGTATTTGTCGGGCGTGACCTTCGCTGATGTCACCATTTGCGAGAGCTTGTTTTGCCTCCTCGGGTAGATGAAGGAGCCGGAGGACGTTACTGATAGTGCTAACTGCTTTGCCGCCCACTCGATGCCCTATCTCTTCATACGTGAGACTGAACTGTGTATGCAGCTTCAGATAGGCAGTCGCGGTCTCAAGAGGGTTGAGGTCATGTCGCTGTAAATTCTCAATAAGTGCGAGCTCGAGCTTGTGCTGCTCTGAGAGCGTTCGAACGATCACTGGTACTTTAGCAAGCCCTGCCATCGCAGCCGCGCGCCAGCGTCTTTCACCTGCAACAATCTGATAACCACCCTTATCTGGGGTGACTATTATAGGCTGTAGTATGCCATGCTCACGAATAGAAGCCGCAAGCTCCTCTAGCGCTTGCTCGTCGAAATTCCTTCGTGGCTGATCGATATTCGGCTGAATATCTGATTGGGCAACATGCCTCAGGTCTGATGTTTTTTCTGAGCTCGCTGTGGGATCAAATGTTTCATCGAGCACGTCTGTCGGTATGAGAGAGCCGAACCCCCTCCCTAGTCCACTAGCTTTTTTAGCTGACACGGGATAATATCTCCTTTGTTAACGACTTGTATGCTCTCGCACCCTTACTCCACTTATCGTATTTGCCTACAGGCAGACCATGACTAGGAGCTTCTGCTATGCGAACGTTCCGAGGAATAGTCGTCTCAAAAACTTTGCCAGGAAAATGCGTCTGAATCTCGGTAAGCACCTGCTTTGACAGAGTCGTACGAGTGTCTATCATCGTGACCAACACACCGGCAAGCTCAAGTGTCGGATTCATGCCTTTTCTGATAAGCTTCATCGTCTCGAGTAGCTGACCCAATCCTTCCATAGCGTAGAACTCCGCCTGTACAGGGAGCAATAGATAATTAGCTGCGATCAGACCATTGACTGTAAGTAAACTGAGGCTAGGTGGATTGTCGATAAGAACGTAGTCATAACCATCTAGCCCCTCTATCGCCATTTTAAGACGAGAGAACCTCTTATCAGCCTTAGCCAATTCAACCTCGGTATTTGCGAGATCGGGTATGGCCGGTACTAGAGACAACCCCTTTACGCTCGTCGGTACTATAGCAGCACTTAGCGGTGCATCCCTGTTGATAACATCAGCCACAGTCATATGGAGGTTTGTTTTGTCGACGCCAAGCCCGCTCGTAGCGTTACCCTGTGGATCAAAATCAATAAGCAACACCTTCTTTTTTTCACGTGTTAGGCAATACGCTATATTCACCGTACTGGTTGTTTTACCGACTCCGCCCTTTTGGTTCGTCACCGCAATGACAATAGGTTGCGCCATGTTTATATTTACCCTCTCTTTGACTAATCAATGGTTATTATATCACGCGTGAAAACAAAAATACGCTCATAGTTCGAGCGTATTTTCTTGTACGTTTACTGATTACTTACCGATAGTACCGACTGTTATACGGCTATATCGCTGTCGATGACCAGCTTCTTTGTGAACTCGTTTTTTACTCTTATATCGGATGATCCGGAGTTTGTCACCCTTCACTTCTGGCTCACTGACTTTTGCCGTGACCGTTACACCCTTTACGATAGGTGTACCGACTTTGACAGATTTGTCATCGAAGACCATTAGCGGTTCAAGCGAGAGCTCTTTTGTGCCATCCGGGAGGCGATCCACCAGGAGGGACTCTTTTTCGGCGACAATATACTGCTTGCCACCAACCTTGATAACTGCTTTCATGGTTATTCCTGTATTATTTTTAACTCAAGTGACGATTGTAACAGATTGTGTTACCTCTGTAAATACCAACTAGCTTTAGGAGCGATAATCCGCAGGAAGACTGAATCTCTGAGCGGCCTGCTCTGGCGGGGCACTCTGACCTTCATGTATGACAATCCACTCGAGCCCATCATTTGTTTTGAGATATAACTTTGTTCCAGTTGCAGATGCGTTACTAGATGCAGCATTGATAATTGCGTATCCTGATACGTCTTTCTCTGCCTCGGGAGAGAACGGAGTGATTTTTGCTACTGTTGCACTTACTTTATCGCAGCCAAATTCTTTTATAGCGCAGTAGTACGCTTTTGCGGCAGCCAGCGCATTCTCTTCTTGTGATTTCTGAGAAATATTATCGCCCTCTTCCTCCGCAGCCTGCTCTTTCTTGAGAGCTTCTGCATTCTTAGCATTTACCTCACTAAGCTCACGACTTAACTGATCTGCACGGCTATTTGCACTTGCAGATTTGTTCGTCTCTACCCACCACATATATGCTAATGCACCGATAGTTACCAGCAGCAGCAAAATGAATAGTGTGAGAAAAAATTTTTTCACCCCACCACCCGAGTTAGCCTGCAATGACTTCTTTTTTGGAGAGGCGACAGGCTGACCACTCGCGCTTTCATAGGTTTCAGTTTCTGCTTTGAAAGCTTCATGCTCAGCGGTTTTATTTGATTCGTC
>CALFQW010000111.1 GCA_937919305.1 uncultured Candidatus Saccharibacteria bacterium | reverse complement strand
GGTATCAGAGGTCAAAAAAGTAGAACACCCACTCCTGTCAAACAGGAGCGGTGCTCGACTGTTTGTAGATGTGGGTGTTGACGAAGCTGCGGACTACTTCTTTTCCGACAGTCTGTGAGGCATGACGAGTTCCGCTGCCGGAATGATCACCGCGCTCTCTCTGAATGAACTGCTCGAGCCGGTGAGTTTGACATGTGTGCCACCGATGACATCAACAACTATGACCTCACCCGAGAAGACCTTCCTCACGGTAGAGCTATCTTCCTGTGTGGGGAATTGCAGTATGAAATCATCTACAGACAAAATGCTGTCATCAAGTATGTAGTGAGTATAATCGATTCCTCGTTGCGTCCTTCTTAGCTCAACGTATAGCTCGCTCTGGTTGGAGAAACAGATTTTCAACCGATCTCTGATTGGATCGAAATCATCGTCCGGAACGAACCTAGTGAGGTCGATCAATTCTTTTATTCCCATGTTCTTTTCCTGATCTCTAGAGGGTACGGGTTTTTTAGTCCTAAAGAACACGATACTCTCCTCAGCAGGCCTTGTCAAAGCATATATAAAGTTGTAAAAGGTATTGACAAAAACAAGCATATACGCTATTATGAATATATCAAGCAATAAAACAAACAAAAGGAAAAACATGCAAGAAGCAGAGAAGGCTCTGGACGCTTTTTTGGTGGCCGAAAACAACACTAACGCGACCGAGAGGTGGCAAGATCCGGACGTAATGGATCGCATCGAAAACCTGATCGGAAATATAGGTACGAGGCTAGCGCTCGTCCCAACAGTCGAAGGAGATGATTTCAGCGAGAGTGAGCTAGATGACTACTACGCCGACAATGGTTCATACTTGGCTGACGCAGCCTAGATAAGTCTAATCGCCATAAAAAGCCTGCTAGAGTACGTACAAGCAGGCTTTTTATGTGTCTAGATAAACTTGTTGACATCTGTTACAATCATCGATGTTCTTGTCGCTACTTCTTTACAAATAAAATCTGTTGATTTTATTTGAGAGGAGAAACAACGAAGAGTGAAGCTTTTGTTCAGTGTAACAAAACAGAACTCGTAGTGAGTTTCGACGAGGCACCGTAGCTCAGCTGGTTAGAGCGTAGGACTCATAAGCCTAAGGTCACAGGTTCAAGCCCTGTCGGTGCTACCATGATAAATCCCTCACGCAAGTGGGGGTTTTGTCATGATATTGATAGATAGTTTTAAGCTTGTGACTGAGAGAAGTGAACTGCCGGTGACCGGTTTGCGTGAGCAAAGCTTGGCCGTAGCGGAAGCAACTTGTTCAGTGAGCGGAGCTTAAAAACACAGATTCAAGCCTTATCTGGGGTAGCATTATTGATTTATTAGTGATTTTATAATTTAATATACTTGAGGATAGCTAGAAAGTAGAAAGCTGACATGAGAGGTTTCACGGCTTGGCTTGTCCTGTTCGTTAACATCGTTGTGCTATCAAGAGAGAGGTCCCATCGTGCTTTTAAAGCCAATTTTGGTAGTTCCAGCAATTTCGAAGGATGACAGGATTAAGTTTATTCTGCCGGACCAAGAAGTCGCACTTGAAGAGGAAGTTACTTCTGATGCATGGGCGATTTTAGAGTTGTGCAACGGACATAATTCAGTTGACACGATTACTAAACTACTCGTCGACATCGAAGATGAATTCATCATCGGTTTTTTGGACGACCTGAACTCACTTAAGATTATCGCTGACAGCCGAAGGTTGTATGAAAACTTCCATGCTATTAGTGGTAACCCCGCAATCTATCCGTCTGAGATTACTGATGCGGAGATCACTGCACACGTCAATTCACCTCGTATGCCCGCTAAGATCGGTCGGCCGTTTAAGTTTAACCGGTTTATTGACTCGGAGCTGGCTAAGCTCCAAGATCTAAGGTACAGCTGCAGGAATTTCACCGGCGAGCCACTATCGATCGACGAGATCGGCGGCGTGCTTGAGCTTGGCTATTCGCTTAGTCGTCGTACAGTTCCCTCGGCTGGTAATCTGTATCCGATGAAAATCTTTGTCATTGCGCTTGAAGATCAAGTAGGCATGCCGGCGGGCTACTATGAGTACGACAATGAAAACGATTGTGTTGTATTGTTCGACGACTGTCCCGATTCTGAGCGTATTCACTTCGCCTTCAACGACCTGGAGATGCCTTTTGGGGCGAGCGTAGTGCTAGTAATTGCTGCAGATGCAAATCGTCAGCCGCACAAGTACTCGAACAGGGGTTATCGCTTCATGGCGATCGAAGCCGGGCATATTGCGCAGAACATCACGTTGGGCGCAGCGGAGCATGGTCTTGCAACCTGTGAGCTCGGCAGTATGCTTGACGACGTAGTTGGTGCTGAGCTCAACATGGACGGATGTTTGCCGTTCGTAGCGATTGCCGTTGGCAAAGAGTCAAGCGGCTCAAGACATAACCGTTCACACCTGCTTGCAAAGTTTGAAGATGAGATGGTTGGTGAAGATAGGGCCATCCAAGACTCGTGGTTAATTGACGATACGCTTTCTAGTAACTTCGACAAGTCATATTTTCAGATTCTTGCGCGTACGGGTGATGGACAGATCACAAGCGGCATTTCGACATCGTGGGCCGACGCAAAACTGAAAGCCATCGCTGAAGGCTATGAGAGGCAGCGCTCAGCGGAAGTCTTTTATGACCTTCGTTCGAGAGCATCTGATTTGCCGGGCGCGTGGCTTGACCCACGAATTGTGGCGCCTTTGACCAGAGAGCAATACGACCACCTCAACCACCTGCAGAGATTCGACGAGAGTCTAGAAATTGAATGGATCGAGGGTGTTGGGCACATGGGTCAAGCAGTATTCGTGCCAATTGATCTCGTGTTCTATCCTATCAAGAACATTGACAGGAAGCTGATTGTTGATACTTGCTCGTCGGGCTTCGCAGCTTACACCGATCTTGAAGAAGCAACTACTCGTGGAGTTCTTGAGATCATTGAGCGTGACGCAATGATGCGTAGTTGGTACGAGATGCGGAGTCCGCAACAACTCAGCTTCTCGATTCTACCGACACACTTGCAAAAGAGGGTTGATTACTGGCGAAATGAAGGCCGTGAAGTTCGCGTGCTCGATTTGAGTCAGAACGGGGTAATTGTCATTGAAGTGGCCATCACCTCGGATAGGTACCCGTGTTTTGTAAGTGGCGCCTCAGGTTCGCTCGATTCATTCGAAGCGGCTGCGATCAAGGCGTTCCATGAAGCTGAGTCTCGTCTTGTCTACGGATTGAACGAGCCTAGCGAGAGAACCATCAGTCCGGTTGAGGTGCACCACGTGCTTGATCACGAGCTGCTCTTTGCCCAGTCGAAACAGTATCACGAGCATGTGCAGTTTCTATTCGACGGATCAGTGTCTGATAATGTTCCTGTAGCTACGGCCTCCATCGACTCCCTAAAGGGTGAACTGGAAGTCGTCGTGGTGGATGTGTCAGAGGATGACTCGTTGCTTAAAGTGGTCAAGGTTTTAAGTTCGAATCTGGTTCCGATCAGCTTCGGTCATGGGACCGACCACTTCACTCATCACTCACTCACCCGTGCGGTTGGTCGAAGGACCATCCCGCACTACTTTGCTTAACCTTATCGGAAGCTGATATGCGATTTGCTTTTGATGAGCTTGCGAATCAAACCAGGAAGGAGGTGATTTTATGCGAACCAGTACGCTCTCAACTCTCACCGTTGAGACCACGTCCACACCTCGCCTCCTCGGAGGCGGCGGTAGCGGCGGCGGCGGTAGCTGTGGCGGCGCAAGCTGTGGCAGTGGCTGCGGCGGCGGCTGTGGCGGCGGCGGCGGAAGCTGCGGCGGCGGCAGTGGTTGCAACGGTGGCGGTGGTGGCGGCTGCGGTGGCGGATGCCGCACCAGCCGCACCGGCTAGCACAACCATGACGTAGCTACGGCTACGCCCGTGTCCCCGTCGTAACGCATATCGCGACGGGGACTTTTAATTTACGAACTAAATTTTGTGTAACTAGCTAGCGTTGCATCTGCAATTGTTGTACCCGATTGATTAAGATGCTGCTTAACAAAATAATAACCTAAGCGGTACGCTGTCCAACGAGGAAGGCTATCGTCGCCTGAATAGAAGATCCTGTCATAATCATAATTTGCATCATCAAAGCTATTTTTTAGCATAGCGATCATGCGGTTAATCGTTGCTTGATCAGTATTTTGCACCTCTTTTAAGAAAAATTGCTTCTTTTGTCTATTTGTCTCAAGCAGCGCCTTCTCTTCGAGCACGGTTGCGAGGCCCTCCAGAATTATGGTTTTGAATAAAGTGTTTGCATATTCATCTAGCTTTTCCCAGCGTAATGAGTGCGACATTTCATGACAAATTGTCTCGAATACCGCATCTTCAGTGATTTTAGTTTCCTGCTTATTAATAACGAGCGCAATAAGCTGTGAGTTATACGTTCTGCCACTGATTCCATCTTCGGGAATTGTATTCATCAAAAATGAAGGTGATGTAATAACAAGGTCTACATCGTAGTCAAAGCTAAAATTATCGGATATAAAACCTTCTGCAGCCTCCGCGGCACTTTTAAAAAGAGATATTTCTTCATCAGTAAATTTGCGGTTTGCATTGGCTATAAAAAGTTTAATTTTTCCCATAATGTGATTATACTACTGATTTTGTACAATCTGCACGTATACCAAATAATTAAAAATTGTTTATAACCAGCCCTTACTAGTGGCGTGATCATGCTCTAGCTTTATTAGGGTTTCAGCCACACTCACAAGTTCTTCATAGAAAAAAGATCACACTATTGCGTGGTCTTTTTTCTAGTCCGAGTACGACTAGTTTGTTTTCGGCGCCTGTCCGACTGCGTTTGTGTTGAAGTCAACCCAAGGTACATATGTTGCCCAGGCTGCCCGTTCAGATGCACTCAGCTTCTTGGCTTTTTCTACCCAATCCATCACTTGCTTTTTCGCTATGGTGACCTTTTGGCCTACTTCTAGGTATGGACTACCGGCTTCGACAGTGAGCCCAGCTTCAGTGTAGAGAATCTGTGCCAGTGAAAGCTTCGTTTTGGTGTTGATACCATAGGTCTGAACGGCTTTTCGAGCCATCGCAGAGTAGCTGTCACCTGGTTGAGCGGTGTAGGTATAGTCGCCAGTGCTGGTCGTTTTCTTCATGTCACCAGCCTCTTGAGCTTGCGCCTCTGCGCCACCACCGAGCCCTAGCACAGCTGCAATACCAAAAGCAGTTACGAGTGTTTTTATAGTCATCTTATCCCCCTGACCCACCACTGTTAGTGTTTGTTACTACATAGTCTACCATAATTTTCTCAGCTCGCTTTCAAGTTGGCGCGCTACTATGCCCGTATCGTTGTCTGCAGCAATGATATACAACACATCATAAATAGAAGGAGAATATCTATGAAAAAACAATTAGTAGCGGCTGGTATCGCAACAGCAATCGGTGTGACTAGTATCACAGGAATACATGTTGCAAACGCAGCAACAACCGAGAAAAGTGATGGACCAATGTCTGGGCTTGTCGATGCTATTGCTGCAAAGTTCAGTCTCGATAAGTCAGAAGTACAGGCTGTTTTCGATGAGCAAAAGGCCAAGATGCAAGCTGAGCGAGAAGCGGCGGTCAAGGATGAGGTAGCCAAGCTCGTTACCGAGGGAAAGCTAACGCAGGATCAAGCTGACGCCATCAATGCAAAGAGAGCAGAGCTACGTACCGAGCGTGAGGAGGGCAAGGAAGCGCGCAGTGATCAGACAAGAGAAGAGAGAAAGTCTGAGATGAAGACGAAACGGGCTGAGCTACAAGCATGGGCAGAGGAGCAGGGTATAGACGATGAATATTTGCGGTATGTCTTTGGCGGCAAGAAAAGCGGTGAAGGGGGGTTTCGCCACTCACAGTAAGTATTTCAGTAGCAGTGCTCAATCAGCACCTATTTACAAAAACCACAGCAAGTCGTTTGCTGTGGTTTTTAGACACCTAAGCCCTTTGTTTACTTATGACTATATAGGGAGTAAGGTTAGGGAGGATGAAGTTGAGCGACAAACACCTACCGACGACCGAAATAAAGCTAGAGCTAAAGCAGCTGAAATCCCTTCGCTCGCTGAATGTATTGGCTGCGGCATTTCATCTCGCACTGATATTTGCCTTGACACAGATCGGTCTCGATCAACAAGTAACGCTGCAAACGTATACAACAACTTTTGATAATACAGGCACCGCATCTGTTGCCGTTGATGATGTTGCGCAGATCGATATCGGTCATTTTGTCATAGGGTACCTCGCTATTGCTGCAGTGGCGCATGTTGCGAGTGCAACGGTGCTATGGAGACGATACGTCAACTACATAAAGCAGCACCGCAATCCACTGAGGTGGGTGGAATATAGCGTTTCATGTTCTCTCATGCTCGTTGCGCTTGCGATCAGCTCCGGCATAGCAAATGTGTATGTCTTGGTTGCGATCTTTTTCGCTTCGGCAGTAATGAATCTGACTGGTTTGGTGTTTGAAAACATCAACAGGCACACAGGCAAGACTTTTTGGTCACCATTTGTACTAGGTAGTGTTCTGTTCGTAATGCCATGGGCAATCATGCTCCATCACCTCCAGTCGTCACAAGCAGCGCAACAGCTTTTTGATAATGCAGAGATAGTGCACTACGTAACGATAACTTTGTTTTCTCTGTTTCCTATCGTTATGGCACTAGCTGCGCTGAGGGTTGGCCCCTGGAGGTCCTATGTCACGACTGAGCTTAGCTACATCACGCTGAGCTTTGTGGCAAAGTCGGCGCTTGCGATGTTTTTATACTTCAACTTTTTCTAGCCGTTAGAGTTATTCTGTTACGATCACGGATCCCTTCATGTATGGGTGTGGAGAACAGTGGTAGTCAAACGTACCAGCTTCTTCAAAAGTGTAGCTCCAGGTTTCGCCTTTTGCGAGCAATGGCCCGTCCAAAGTGTTTCCGTTGTCGCTCTTCACATCGTGCTTCACGCCGTCTTTGTTAGTCCAGGTAACTGTAGTACCAACTTTTACTTCTATAACCTTTGGTGAGTATGCAAAGTTACTTATCTCCACAGTGTCGGTCTCTACTGCATCAGGGCTGCCGCTCTCGGTAGTGCTTGATGTACTGTTGTTTGAAGTGGCTTTATTGCCGTTAGTTTCGTTTTGCTGTACGTAGAACGCGCCACCCGCAATTGCCGCGATTGCAATAACGAGAACTGTAATAATGATAGGTTTCTGGCTCATATTATTTACTCCTAAAACATACAGACCACCCTCGCAGAAAATGGGTGGTCTGTATTGTTACAAATTAACTACTAAAACTTGTCTGGATATTGTTTTACGATACCAGCTGCAAGCGTTGAGAATGTTTCTCGCAAGTGGTCAGTACCCTTTGCTCGAAGATCCTGCGCACCGGTGTAGTCACCAGCTGCAAGCTTATCGATCATCTCAGCCGTCATGTCGACGTGTGTTTTAAGCGTAGTGTAGAGTACATCCTCTGGCAGATTTGGGTTCGCTTTTGCCAAGTATGCCGCTAGCGGCTTGGTGTAGTCGCTATCTATAGTTGCAAGAGCCTGTTGCTTGCCAGCTTCGTCACCACCAGCAGATGCGCCGGCGTATTTTACGAACTCATCCAGGTGTAGCTTCCAAACGGAGTTGAATGTTTCTTCTGCTTCAGCTCCATATACGCTACCTACTGCAGCACCAGTATCGGTACCATTCTTGTATAGCGCTGCGCCGTCAGCTTCAGCACTCGCACTACCTGCTAGAGTAGATGCAACCGCTGTGTAGGTGAGGTCCATGTGCTCAACACCGAGGTCAACTAGATTTGCTCGTAGTTCAGCCGCTTTTGTGCTTGCGTTTGGCGCACCTTCAGACACGCTCATATTTCCGCCCATGTTCATGTCTTTTGACATGTTCATGTCGGCGATATACCAGCCACCAAGTCCACCAACTACTAGACCGACGACAACTGCTACTGCGGCGACGCCACCTTTGCTATGAGATTCCATAGAATCCTCCTTGAAATTAATTACCGTTATTTACATTAAGCCTTCAAATAAATATTTACTTTACTAACTTAACTATCTGCTATAGTATTATAGCTATGCATATGAAGTCAAGAAAAAACTCGGAAAAAGACATCGGACAGATATCGACGTATCATTCTGGTGTTGCTCAGGCGTCCGCACATAGGCGTATGAATCGTATAAAAACTGACTTTTTGTTGTCTTATGGTTTGTCGCCGATGCAGTGGTTTGCTATCGGATACATATATGATGCGGGTGAACACGGCGTTCGTATGAGTGATCTTGCAAAAAGTCTAGAGACCACACTTCCATACATCACGAACACCATCGCCATCTTAGAAGGCAAGGGGATTATCTCCAAGAAATCACACGAAGGTGATAGCCGCATTAAGCTACTATGTGTTAACAAGTCATACAAAAAGACGGTCGTCGAGATAGAGTCATTACTACGTCAAAGGCTTCGAGAAGAGCTGTATGGCGAAGACCACATATCTAGAGATGAACTGGCAACATATATCCACGTTCTCTACAAGATCATCGGAAAATAGCATCTTCTTTGTGATACCATGAGCAAAATAGTATGAAAGTTGTATTAGCTGTATCGGGTGGTGTTGACTCTATGGTAATGCTCGATGTGTTGCGCAAGCGTCGCAGTGACCTCGTCGTAGCACATGTCGATCATGGTATTCGCAGTGATTCTCATATGGACGCAGAATTGGTAGAGAAGGTTGCCAAAACACATAACCTCATGTTCGAAACAGTCAGCCTGCGACTTGATGGTGACGCTAGTGAAGAGCTTGCACGTGCGAAACGATACGAATGGCTCGAAAGGGTTGCCAAGAAACACGGCACGGAAATAATCGCGACCGCACACCACCGAGATGACATCATAGAAACAGTAATCATCAACTTAATCAGGGGTACAGGATGGCGCGGTCTTTGCTCACTTCGTGAAACACAGAACAGGTCAAGACCGTTACTAGGCATGACCAAAGCCGAGATTGTGGCACATGCGATAGAACATAAGCTGGAGTGGAGAGAAGACAGTACGAATGATTCGACGGCATATCTCCGCAACAGAATTCGTCAGCGCCTACAGTCCATAGATGATCACAAAAAACAGTTAGTCATTGATCTATATCAGCATCAGTGTAGTCTCCGTCAAGAAATAGATGTACAGCTAAGTGAGGCTACGAAGGAATGGTTAGTAGAAGGTGCATTTCAACGATACCCACTCGTGATGTGTGAAGATGTCGTTGCAAAAGAGTTACTCCAGACTTGGTTGAGGGGTAGTCTCGAGCAGCGGCACATGTCAAGATTGCTCCTCTTTGCAAAGGCTGCAAAAAGAGGTGACAAGTTCAGTCTTGATGCACGGCAATATGTGCGTGCTACCCCGAGCAGCTTGATTGTCGAGACGAAAGATAACTGATAGGATATATAGGTTGATAAGTTTGAAAAGGATAATGCGTAGTGCCAAAGAATCCCAAGTTACCGAAGCGACCAGTCTCAAATAACAATTCGTGGTTGAGGAAATCACTGTTTTTCGCTGTAATAGCATTTTTTGTGATCAGTTTTCTTGCAGTTCTCATGCCACAGAACAACCTGGAGACAGTCGATCTCTCAAACGTGGTCGATCGTGCCAACGATGGCAAGATCGAAAAGATCGAAATACAAGGCAATGATATACAAGTGACCCCGAAGGGTGAAGAAGAGCCTACACAGAAATCATACAAAGAAGCAGGAAGCTCTATCTATGACCAAGGTCTGAACAAAGATGCTCCAGTAGCTGTAGCAGTTAAAAAGCCTTCAGGTACCGAGGCTGCTATCTGGAATGTTCTCGGTATCGTGATACCGATACTTCTTATCGGCGGACTGATATTCTTCATGTTTCGTCAGGCGCAAGGACAGAGTAATCAAGCAATGGGCTTCGGGAAGAGTAAGGCTCGCCTCTACGGCAACGAGAAGTCGAAAGTTATTTTCAAAGATATCGCCGGCAATGAAGAGGCAAAAGAAGATCTCTCAGAGGTTGTTGACTTTCTTAAACATCCGAAGAAGTTTCTCGAAGTAGGCGCAAAGATTCCAAAAGGTGTATTACTCGTTGGCCCTCCAGGCACAGGTAAAACTATGCTCGCACGAGCAGTTGCAGGCGAAGCTGAGGTACCATTCTTCAGCATCAGCGGTTCAGAGTTTGTTGAGATGTTCGTCGGCGTTGGGGCAGCCAGCTCTTTCTGTAATCGTGCACCACTGGTCGCCTTGGTAACCATGGTAATATCAACCAGGAAGACTTCCACCGAGTAATAGTGATCTCGCTCTTCGGCCAGCAAGTCAAAACATGCCGTGAGTTTTTGCTGAGATAATTCATGATCCCCGGCAACCGCGGCCTCGGCCGCTGCAACGGCCAGGTTCTGGAAATGGATTTCATCGAGGTTGCTGGCATACCGCATCTGGCGGGTCAGTAATTCAACCTGTAAATGGCAATATCCGAGCGCCAGGAAATCTGCCACCAGGTCATCGGGAATCACGACCTGCGACTCCACTCCCTCCAGCGCCGCCTGGACAATCTCCTGACGATCCTTCTTGCGGCGGATGACACGAGCTCCCTCGCTGCGTGCCCGCTCGACAAAACCAGTTGGTAATTCCTGGTAACTGACTTCTGGCACCACGACCAGACGATCTTTCAATTCGACAGGCGGATCATCCATGCGATGCCAACTGAGAATCGCTTGAGTCTCGGCCAGCAGGAGGGGATGCCAAAGGGCTGACCAGCCGGCTAACAGGCCCTGGGCATCGTCTCCCTCATGATGCACAATTAGCAACGGTAATGAAAAAAAATTCCTGACTATAAAATCAACTGAATAGTTCGACGCCTTCCGCGAGGAGTTGGCATAAATGCCAGAAATGATCACTACACCTTCAACAGAGTCGGG
>CALFQW010000110.1 GCA_937919305.1 uncultured Candidatus Saccharibacteria bacterium | reverse complement strand
CTTGCTTCGATCGTTTCATGCAGTGTCTGGTCATCCATCGGATGATCCTTTCTGTCGGTGTGTAGGTGCGCAAATGCTAATATTATTATACAATAATATTATCGATAAATAAAGGGTCTGTTGACGCTTTGTTGACATATTTACTCCGTGTTGCTATAAGTGAGGTAATACTTTACAAAAATAGACAAAGGAATTGCGAGTAACCATATGTCTGAATTACCAGAGAAGCAGGTCAAGCGCTTGCATGCGCTCATACAAGAGGCTGAAACAAACCTGGCCGCTGCGAAAGAACTCCTAATCAGTATCGTCGGAGACAACGGCTCTGTCATCACCCCAAAAAGCAGCCATCCAGAAGAAGTCGGCGGCAAGGTAGTCGAAGGCGTCTTTGACGGTCAAAAAATGGCTGGGCCAGATGGAAAAGAGTACCCCGTACCCGCTAACTACGCCAGCAAATCAAAGCTGGTCGAAGGTGATATTTTAAAACTGACTATCGCCGATGACGGTAGCTTCATTTACAAGCAAATTGGTCCAGTTGACCGCACGCAAATCATCGGCACACTTGTGCAGCATGATGGGGCGTACTACGTAGAAGCGAATGGTAATGAGTACCGCATTCTTCTCGCCAGCGTGACGTACTTCCGCATTAACGTCGGCGACCAGGTCACTATTATCGTCCCGACCGACAATCCGGATGCCACCTGGGCAGCCGTTGAAGCAGCTCTCTAGATTGATTTTTTACTATTTTTATGCTATAATAGTATAGCTCGCTTTGCGAGTTGGCCCTTGTGAGAATACAGAGAAGGAGCTGACGTGGAACTGTCTCGCGTCGAAACCCTGCCCACCCTGACCGAGCTATTCGGCCACAACAAGCATGTCTTGTCGGCGGTGCAGAAGCACTTCGACACGCCAGCCCCGCTGCTGGCACACGATCGGCAAATGCTGACGCACGTTCCCGGTATCAAAATGCCGAGAGCTCGCGTCATCGAGGATGCGCTGAAGCGTCACGGTCTACGTCTACGCGACAGCAGCGAGAGCACCAGCAAGTACATCGAGCGACTCTTCGGCTGTATCGAAGACGCACCGATCGATGTCTTGCAGCTCTATTCGCTGCAGGCCAACGGCGTCAGCCATACCTACTACATACCCCTGGCAGTGATTCGACAGCTGCGTCAGTACGAGCCGAACATGGCCGTCGTCGACCTGCTCTCGATGCGCCAAAGCGGCGTATGGGACATCCTGATGACCCACTTCGCCTACGATGCCGAACACCTGCGACCACGCATCTCCGAGCTGAACACTCGGCTGCGTCCGTGGGGGCTCTCGCTGGCAACACCCAGCGAAAAGCGACATCTACGGGCTGTCTAGCACAAGGGTCTTGACCTCCTCTCTTCGCGAGAGGAGGTCGCGATCCCTCGCGGCAGAGAATATTTCTTCTGTGCACCGAGGAATCGATTTGCATTTTTACAAGCAAAAGCACTATAGTAGAGCTATCACACAGGTGAAACAAACAATGACAGATAAGTGTAAAAAACACGGCACTATCGACAGCTGAAGCTTTGTATAATCAGAATACATAAGCGCCGAAGCGCGAGAGGGGAAGAGGGAGTACTGATAATGGCTTACGCCTTATATCGGAAATATCGCAGCAAATCGCTCGACGAAGTCGTGGGGCAACAGCATGTCACCGACATCCTTGCGCGCGCCCTAAAAGCCGGCCGTATCTCGCATGCCTATCTATTGACTGGCCCTCGGGGGGTCGGCAAGACATCAGTTGCTCGCATCTTAGCCCATGAAATCAATGGCCTGCCTTACGATGAATCAACCACCCATCTGGATATTATCGAGATCGACGCAGCGAGTAATAACGGCGTCGAAGACGTGCGCGACTTGAGAGAGAAGGTGCAGCTCACTCCTGTCTCGGCAGCCAAGAAAGTCTATATCATCGATGAGGTTCATATGCTTTCTAAGGCCGCATTTAACGCCCTCCTAAAAACACTCGAGGAGCCGCCAGAGCATGTGGTCTTCATTCTTGCGACGACCGACCTCGACAAGCTACCGGCAACAGTGATTAGCCGAACACAACGATATGGATTCCGCGCCATTTCAGAACAAGATGCAATCGCACACCTTCGTCATATTGCCAAGCAGGAGGGTATTACGATCGACGACGCTTCGCTCGCGCTGATCGCCAAGCGAGGTGACGGTAGCTTTCGTGACAGCATCAGCTTGCTTGATCAGCTCGCCAACCTAGCTGACGCCAAAAAGGGGATAACTGTAGAACTCATAGAGGAAATGCTCGGCCTAGCGCCGCAAGAAGTGCTGCAAGATATTTTAACGGCGGTACAAGCGCATGACCTGCGACGTGTCGTCGAGCTACTGCAAAACCTCCAGTCACAAGGCATGGGTGCACAAACAATCGCCAGTCAGTTAATTGAACGTATCACGCAAGATCTCACCGACCAACCACAGCTCGTGCCACTACTTGATGCACTGCTCGAAGTAGCGAAAAGCTCGGCACCAGACATGAAGCTGCTTGCTGTCCTGGGTAGCTTTGCCGTTGAAACGAAGCCGCACAAAACCGTTGCGCTCGCAGCGCCTGTCCTCGAGGTGTCAGCGACCATTGAAGAGCTCAGCAAGAAGGCGACAAAGAAAAAACCCGCTGAACCTACTCCAGTACAGCCGGCGCGACCAGCCGCAGCGCAAAAAGAGGCACCTCAACCTGTCAAAACGGAAAGCTCTCCAGTACCGACCAGCGAATTCTCTTGGGAAAAGCTCGTCGAACACACCCGCCAGCATTTTGTTGCACTGTACAGTGTCCTCAGCAAATGTAAACACGAGCTAGACGGTAACGAGATGACGCTATACACGGGTAATGCATTCTATAAAAAGAAGCTCGACGATGCAAAGTACTCACCGATGCTCTACCAGGCTCTTGCTGCGATTGGCTCGCCGCAACTGACAGTTCAGACGATTCCTTCGTCTCCGCCACCAAAAAGTAGCCAAGCAGCCTCTGTAGCTGCTATTATGGGCGGAGGAGAAGAGGTGAGCTTGGACGCAGACATTGCCCCAGCCGCCGCATAGTGAGAATA
>CALFQW010000109.1 GCA_937919305.1 uncultured Candidatus Saccharibacteria bacterium | reverse complement strand
AATCTGCTCGAATCGCTCTGGAATGTCATAGTCCATTTTCTGTGTTTTGGCCGAAGGAATGAACAGTTTGTAGCTTGCGATCACGCTGAAGGCTCTGTTGAGGATGCGGTGCAATGACCGATTGATCGACGGCCTCCACGACGACGCCGGCGGACAATATTCGGGCTCTTCCAATCCATTCTTTTGCTCGTTGATCGCGCGGAGATCATATTTGAACGACGATTGCGGTGCCATCGGGGCTCTCGATGCAAAAAGTCATTGGGCGGTCTTGATTTTGCGTCTTCTGGAAGAAAGATGCGATATTGACAGCAGAACCTCCCAAGGGGGCGGTGTCAGACCAGGTGTATGTATATACCCTCTCAGATAGCGGCGCGTGTATAATAGCTAATCGATTAAAAGAGGAGCGCACCCCCGCTGGAGTCCTATAAGCAGGATTTGGCTGAGTACCTAGTACTTGATCAGGTAGCTCGGACTCCCACTCTAGTTCATGAGTAGAAATCGGTGAGACAGCCGGTACAGTTGGACAATATGCGGATATATCACTATTTATTTGCGGACAATTAGGGTCTGCACTGGCTGAGGGGCAATCGGCTTCATTTGGCACTGATACAAATGGACACCGAAAAGCGATAACGGGGTATGTATTGATAGTCGTCTTGTTTCCTGCTGAGGGTAGCAGATCAAGCACCCTTCCTACCAATATACAGCTGTTTGAAGCCCCCGGGTCCGTAGGCGCACCGCCGCCACACCCGATGCCCACGCCCCTGTCAGCAACGCCAAGACGTACATCGTTATACTGAGACGTTAGATAGACACCTAAGCTATTTCGAGCATCTGCAAAGCGAGTCTCTCTAATACTACCGTTCATAGCCGCCATTGCGCCAACAAGCATTAAAGCGCTTATTCCAAGAAAAAGCATAACTTCGACTATAGTGAACCCACTCTCACGACTCATGTTAGGTTGATTATAGCATAAGCGTCTAGGTGAGCAGTAGCGTTATATACCCTGTTATGAGCTCCTGACTAAACAGGCCAGCGACCAGAAAACCCATGATCAAGAAAGGACCAAACGGTACAACACTTTGACGCTTTTTTTTACGTGCAAATAACAACGGAGCTACAAACACGACGCCTACGAAGTTCGCGACGAGTACTGCCACGAGAGCCCCTTGCCATCCGAGGACCAAACCCATAACTATTCCTAACTTCACATCACCGAACCCAACCCATTTTCCCTTAGATATGTAGTACAGAAAACCATACAAACCAGTTACAGGTAGTAGGCAAAGTAACCCCTCAGCTATAGCCCGCTCTAGTGACCAATCATTACCGATAGATAATAACGCGAAGTAAACGAGCGATACGCCGATAAGAGGAAAAACTACCTTGTCCGGTAAGAGATACCACTTGAGGTCATACAGGAATAATATCGCCATACCACTACAGACAGTCAGCCACAGGATGAATTGTGACACCTCGAAGAAGTTTGATAACGGAAAAGGCCAATATACGTATGACAGAGCAAAAATCACTGCCATCACGAGCTCAGTTGCGAGTAGAGAGATGCCGATTGGTTTGCGACAATATCGACAGCGGCCACGAAGAGCCAGCCAACTGAAGACCGGAAAAAGGTCCAACGCATTTAGCTTATGATGGCAAGACTCACACTCAGAACGATCCGTTACAAAGTCTCTCCCCTTCTTCAATCGCCAAGCAGTTGCTCCTGCGAAGCTCCCCATTGCAGCACCTAGTACTGCTAGCATAATCAATATCATAGGTACATCATAGCAAAATAGCGCTCATGTAAGCGCTATTTTGTAGATTGCATGGTGGCTATGTAGGCCTAGCCGTGCTTAGTTCCTGTTATCAACGCAATGGATACCAGCTGACTCTAGACGCATTGTGATCGCAAAGTTACGCGCTGTTGCCCCAGCTGCGGTAACGTTGCCGTCAACACCACAGATTCTGGCCGGAGAATAAAACCATGTCCCCGGTACAGTTGCGCTACGTACAGCGTTATTGCTTGCCGCCCTGACGTATGCTGCGTCACTACTAGGATCTACCCA
>CALFQW010000108.1 GCA_937919305.1 uncultured Candidatus Saccharibacteria bacterium | reverse complement strand
CCATAGCCCTCATGAATGTGACCGAAAATGTGGGCTTTGAGTGAGAGCGTATTGATTCGATCCCGCAGATGAACACAGCCCACATTCTGACACTTGAACCCAAGACTCACCTCATCACCAATTTTGTGGGGTGGTCCGTGCGTGATCAGTACGCCGGTGTCGTCTGGGATTGAGATTCCTGGTGAGAACAATTGGCTGGTGTAATTCTGTTCAGGTTCGACCGTGGTCCAGTTGCTAGCCAGTTCAACCGCAGCCCCCGCGTCAATCACGCCGAAGCCGTACTTGTGGCTGACATCATGACCTGCTCCGTTGACGTCCCAAGACCAATCATTGGCGTCATTTACCCGAGCTGTGTTGACCAATATATGCTGCACATCCCTCCATGTGAGGTTGGAGTTTCTCTCTAGCATCAGTGCGATAATTCCGGATACGAGAGGTGTGGCAGAGGAAGTCCCACCGAAATCGTCGGTGTAGTCGCCGTTTGAGTATCCTTGGCCACCTTCGATGTCTGTGGTTGTAATCCCCTCGCCATCTCCATCAGATGGAGCTGCGATTAGGATGTTGTCACCCGGTTCTGAGTACCATGAATTGTCGCCATTGTGGGTGGTTGCTGACACACCGATGGTGAAGCGGTTGTTCACCCAGCCGTCGGTGTTTGAGTCATCGTTGCTGGAAAGTCCGTTTCCAGCAGCGAAGGTGATGATGTTGCCGTCTGGTGTGAGCTCGATATCAACGAGTGGCAAGGCCGACGCAGCCCTCAAGGTAGGCTATTGAAGATGGAGCTGAGATAATACTTACGTTTTACACTGAAGAAACGTATAATTCTTAGATAGATGGCAAAAAAGAAGACTAATAAAACAACAGGTAGGAAACGGATATTCCTACTAGTGTTGGCTGTGATCTTTACGGTCGGCCTCGTTACGATTCTCGTTAATCACTATACGTGGCAGCGCGAGCAGGTAGAAGCTCAAGTAGCAGATAGAAAAAGAATTGATCAGCTTGAGAAATTCGTTGATTATAAACGTAATCGTATTGTGCAGATCACGGGTTTAAAGGGGGTAAGTGAGCGTTCGTGTAGAGAGACTCAAGGTACTTTTGGAGACACAGGCCTGATAACATGTGATATTAGCGTTATGTATGATGATTCATTGACGAAAGAACAGCTAAGTAAAAGCTTTGATGTTGATTTGCGAGATGCAGAAAAGTCCACTTCTGAGAAGAACCATTACATAATTGATCTGCAGACAAATATTCCCGATTCAATATGCAGAGTTATATACACAGTTGCAAACCGAGATTATGGTGGCACTTTACGTACGACAGAACTCTTTTGCCAATCAAGAACTATGTTCAAATACTACTAACAATACTTCTATAGCTAAATAAAATTTTTGTGATATAATAATATTTAATTATGAGGTTATTTGTCGGCACTCTAGGTGTTCTAAGCTTAATATTTTATTTGAGCTTGATGCTGGCACCCTCTGTATCAGCATCGTCGTTGTGGCCAAAAGACGGAGTTTTTAGCGTAGGCGAGACCACTCCTTTTCGCGTAGATCGAGCGCAAATATGCCAATATACCGACTATAAGGTTATGAAGTTGCCAACGAAGCCACTTCAAGATCGTAACGGGTGCGTCATTGAGACTGGGTATGGAGAAGTAGCGGAGGGACGATATGTCAAACGCTACATCGGTAATTTTACGGAGGTATATGCTCATAGCAGCATGAGGATATTACCAGTACCGGGTACGCAAAAACTTTTTCTGAAAGGATGCGGCAGTAACGGATGTGTTATATCTTATTACGACAACTTTGCTGAAGGGATGTCCTTAACGAGGGGCTTCGAGTATCAGTATAGATTTAATGATACGATTGAGCGAAATGCCATAAAGGACCCACTAACAGGCGCGAATGTTACGGTCCGTGCATCACAATCATCAAAAAATGGTGATTGGATGGTGCTTGAGGTGAGTAATTGGTTTGTCAGATATAATGTCGAAACAGGTGAAGTACTGCGCTTTGCGAGAGGTTCCGGTTCCTATGGTAGTGGACAGAACCCGAGTTATGAGTTTAGTATTACAAATGATGGACGCTATGTGGTGATCAGCGGTATCAATGTGAACTATACCTACGTCTATGACCTTAGTACCTGTACGGGTTATGATAGTACAAATCCATATACTTCAGTCGCAAGTTGTGAGAGGGTCGATGTCGGTCAAGCAGTGATAGACGCGTACCCAGATACCCGAACTGTGACACAAGCAGCGTTTCAGTCTGGCGGTAGAGAGATAGTAGGTATGGCAAATAGGGGTGGCGGTGTTGCGACACCATTCATAGTGCGTTCAGATAGTGTTTTAAGCCGTGCCGACTATATTGGGTTTGGTGATTCATTTAGCTCTGGTGAAGGTGATAGTCGAAGTAACGAATACTACATGTCCGGCACTGATGGCTCTAGCGAATACCCTCAAGAAAAATGCCATCTCAGTCTTCGATCTTACCCCTATTTGCTTAGTGGCGTGGGAGATGAAACTTTGATGAGAAATGTGGCGTGCTCTGGATCTGTAGTGTATGACGTAACTGCTTCAGCCTCCAGGTACCCAGGACATTTCAAGCAGCTTAGTGAAACTAGCAGTAGTGATAAATCAGGTATTTTTAAGAATGCACTCAACTCCGGCATCCCTGGTCGAGCCCCGCAATATATGTTTGCAGAGCAATATCAGCCAAAAGACATGACCATCACTATAGGTGGTAACGATGCTGGCTTTGGTAGTGTTCTAGAGCAGTGTGTCACCCTAGGTACTTGCGGTGTTGCGGAACAAGGCAATGAGCGATATGGCAAAGCTAGGGAGATGCGTGACAAGTTCTCGACACTTCGTAAAACATATCGCCAGCTCATGGACGTAAACCCAGATGGTAAACTGTATGTTTTGTCATACCCTCAGTTTATAGACGAAGACGCTAGCTGCGCTGTGAACGTTCGATTTAACGCAACCGAGCGAGAGTTTATACGCCAGAGTGTTGATTATTTTAACGACGTGATTCGTCAAGCGGCGTTGGCTGAGGGCGCGGAGTATATCGACATCACAGATGCCCTCGAGGGTAAGGCTTTGTGCTCAGGATACGTAGCTAGGGCGGTAAATGGCGTGACTTGGGGTGATGATTTTGACCTATGGAAATTTAAACGAATTATTGCTAGCGAGAGTTATCATCCAAATCCTCTTGGCCATCAGATGATAGCGAATTATATTACGACGCATTACGGTCGACCGGGCGCGATGAATGGCGAGAGCTGCCCGGCGGAGAGCTGTTCAAGCTACACGGCACCAGTTATTCCGGCATATTTCGGTGCCGACAATGGTTCACCCCGAAAGATCAATCAGGTTCTTTTAAATAGCTTTAATATTGTTTTTAAGCGGCTGTCACCCTTATCAATGCGATTTACTGCAAATAGCGTTGCTGGTGCAACGGGCAAATTGACGTTGCACTCTGATCCGATAGATCTCGGCACGGTCACGGCGGATAGTCAGGGTATTTTCACTGCAAATATCACCATACCAGCAGACCTGGAGCCAGGCTATCATGAGATACAACTTGAAACGCAGGCTGTTGATGGCTCGACGGTCAACTACTACCAGCCGATCACTGTTATTGCGAGCGAGGAGGATATCGATGGCGATGGATTGCCAAATGAGCTCGATAAATGTCAGTTTATAGCTCCTGCAAACGAGGATTATGACCAGGATGGCGTTGATGATGGTTGTGATAAAGATATCACTGAGCTTCCTGCAGAGCCGGATGATAGCGGCGGTGGTGAAGAAGGCCCTGGTGCAGGTGAAGATGCCGATGGTGCAAATGGCAGCGGATCATCCAGCTCATCGACATCAACCACAAATACTATTATTGCTCAACAGGCTGCTATTGGTGCTCTTAGTCCAGCTACAAACCCTTTGCTTGCGAATGCCAGTATAAATAACGAGTGGTGGATGTCGGATAATGAAAATACTCAAAGTGATACCGCTAAACAAGATGTGCTCGGTGCGAAAAGTGTTGTCCCGGCAGCAGATACATTCTCGAGTACAGCGTCAGGAAAAATCGCAAGCGGTAAAAGTAAACCTCTCATCTATGTTATCGCCGCAGCAGCGGGAGTGCTACTTGTGTTGTTTTCAGCCTATCGAGTGGCACGTGCTCGGTCTAATAACTCACTCTAGCTGGATACGGACACCGTTATAAACCGTTGCATATCTGTTAGATATTTGCTAGAATACTCCGAGTATGATTCAAGTAACACGTAAAGATGGCAACGAAGCCAACGAGAACCTGATACGACGCTTTAACCGAAAAGTGCTCCAGTCTGGTGTTCTCTCAACTGCAAAGTCTATGCAGCGGTTTTCGAAGCCTATTAGCAAAGTAGAACGACGCAAGAAAGCGATCGTTCGACGTGAGCGAAAAGCTGACAAACTAGCAAAAGCTCGACTCGGGCTCCGCTAGATACGAGATAACGACCCGAAAGGGTCGTTTTTCGTTATATACTAGAGATCAGTTAGGAGAACAAATGAGCAAACTAAAAGACCAGATAAACGCAGACCTAAAAGAAGCTATGCTCGCACGAGATGAGTTTCGCACAACTACACTACGCGGGCTAAAGGCGGCCATACTCAACGAAGAGGTTGCAAAGGGAGTCAGAGAGACGGGTCTCGATGATGCTGCTGTCGAACAGCTCATCGTAAAAGAAGCAAAGAAACGCGTCGAAGCTGCTGAACTCTTTGACAAAGGTGGTAACGCAGACAGTGCCCAGAAAGAGCGCGACGAAAAGGCATTGCTCGACGCATATCTGCCTGAGCAGCTGAGCGAAGAACAAGTAAAAGTCCTCGTCGATAAAGCCATCGCAGAGATACAGCCAGAGGGAATGAAAGATATGGGTCGTGTCATAGGTGCGGTCAAAGCGACAGCTGGCAATAGTGCAGATGGCGCCCTCGTAGCACGTCTCGTAAAAGAGGCGTTAGGACAGTGATACTCTTCGTCGGTCCTCCAGGTAGCGGGAAGTCTGTCCAAGGTCAGCTCCTCAGCGCTCGCAACGGATGGCGTTGGCTCTCAGCAGGACAGTTGTTGCGTGATGCAAAGGATAGCTCAGCATATGAGCAGATGAAGCAGGGCGCGATGGTTGATAACGATGTCGTGAACAAACTGATGGCAGATGCTATACGTCGTTCAAAAGACATGGCACATCTCGTGCTCGACGGCTATCCTAGGCGGCTCGAGCAGGCCGAATGGCTCGTCGCAGAGCTGCCAAATCATCAACGGTCGATAGAGGCGGTTCTCGTACTGAATGTTCCAGATGATGAGCTGACGAGACGACTGCAGATACGAGGAAGGCTCGATGATGCTCCAGAGACTATAGCTGATCGCAACGAGCTGTATCGTAAGGAAACTCAGCCGATACTGGACTACTATATGTCACTAGATATAGCCGTGCGTGATGTAAACGGCTTCGGCAGTGTTGGCCAGGTGCACGATCATATCCAACAGGTGATAGGTGGCACCTTGTGCGGCTAGATCGGCGTAGAGTTTCTCCATCGCTTTGGCAGCTACCCGTAGCGAAGACGCGGGCCAGATTACCAGTTTGCAGCCAAAT
>CALFQW010000107.1 GCA_937919305.1 uncultured Candidatus Saccharibacteria bacterium | reverse complement strand
GTATGAATTGATATCTGATTCGCCTGCATTTGCGTTGCATCTTACGATGAGTGTCGACAGCCATTGCACATTGAGACATTACAATGGCTTTTCTTATCTGAGCACAGAGTTTGAGTGTGCTGAGTTGCGAAGGCTTTGTAGTCAGCAGCTACTCCGAGACCACTCTGAGGAGGACCTTGGCGCTGTGGCGCGGACACTGCCACCACTTTGAAGGCTATAGGGCGGACACCACCACGACGCCGCACTGAGAAAGGACGCCCGTCAGGCAGAGAGAGCGAGAGCCGTCCCACAAAGTGAAACGTGCTGACGTAATGTGCGTTGTCTACGTTCTCACAGATATTGCTCAGCTCATCAAACCAATGAAGTATTTCAACTGTGATCACATAGTTCTTGTTATCGACCCTCTGACTTGAATCGTGTGTTTGTTCATAGCTTGCTACTCGTTCTGTTGTTATGATTCAGTGTGCTTCAGCTTGTGCACATACTATTTGTGCGAAAATATACCGATAGAAAAATGATATCAGAAGAGTTCTTTTGCTCGCCACCGGGCCTGATCGATCTGAATCCGTTTCTGTTGTATACTAAATTTGCTCAATCTGAAATTCTGAATCTATGCAGGACTCAGCAAGTTCTTACCGGTTGCTCTTGGTCGCCGCAGAGTAGAGCGTGAGATTGGAGCACGACGAAGTGCCGCGTTCGCTCTATTCAACACGGCAAAACTCTTTTCCACTCTTTTACTTTTACTGTCTACGCATGGCTCTGCCAGTGCACAGTGGACCTCTTGGTAAACGGCTCATCCTGCATTCACATGAATCGTGGGACAGACAGCACCGCTGTGGAGGATAAGAGCATCGTCTACACCGTCTACATCCGCGACTTTCATCTCTTCGAGCAGCACGGTGGTGTCCCTTACTAGGGAGACACCCTACCAGAAAACCGCAGGTGCGGGCCGCCGCCTTTGCAGCTCTCCTGACGCGACTCGACTCACCCGCTCCTACCCGCACTCGGCATCCTTGCGCTCCTCGTCACTCATCATATTATTCGCCGATATTATCA
>CALFQW010000106.1 GCA_937919305.1 uncultured Candidatus Saccharibacteria bacterium | reverse complement strand
TAATAATATTAGGAATATGTTTTATTTTATGAATATTCTTTAATATCCAACCATCCGATTTAAAAAATCCTTTATTTATAAAATAATGACATTCAATCCTTGCAAAAGCTTCTGCCACGCGGTCATCATTAAAGCGGTGTAGCGATGTTTTTTTTGGAACTAGTTTTAGTAAAGCAAACCTTACAGGAGCCACACTGACCGATGCTTCTCTACCTGGAGTAGATCTAACCGCAGCGAACCTACGTCATGCTGATCTTCGAAATGCAGACCTTCATAGCGCCCGCCTAGCTAAGGCGGACCTCAGAGGTGCTGACCTTCGAGGTGCGAGTTTACGAGAGTCGATCATCTTTGCAAGCGCAAATTCAACAGCTGTCGTACAGCAAATAGGAGGTAAGGCAGGAATATTGCGTTCCGGTACCGCCCTACATGACATGCCAATAACTGAAGAGGAGCTATAACCTATGGCGAAAATCCTACGCGATCTGCTGCAGGCCGAAGAGCCTATATTTTCACTTAGTTTACGACAACTAGAGAAATCAAGCGGTCATCATGGCATGGACGCTCGGCTAATTGGTGAAATAGCCACAAAAATGAATGCTGGAATCAAATGGCTCGGACTAGATCCAAATGACACAAGTGATCGCGAGCTTTACAGAGCTTTACTATCCCAGATCGAAAAAGATAATTTACGAGTGACAAAACTCATCGGCGGGAGTGATCCCGATGATGTGAAAGCAAATGCTCCGCTCATCGTGAAGGCTGTTGAGAGTCTAGGTCTCGATAGGACTTGCTGGGTGCTGAAGCGTTCAGTTGCGAAACGATTATTAAAGCAGATGCCACCGGAACAGTTGATGAAGAAGCTTGGATACAGATCTGTAGATAGTATGCTTAAAAACGAGAATATCGATGAGCTGTATACTGCCCTGAGGTTCTCTGAGGGTCCCGAGTGGTTAAATAAATACGACGAACTATTCGCTAGCATTCGTCCAAGTGATTTTGAAACAAGGCAGATTGCTATCGTGATAATGGATCATGACAAATATGTTGATCTGGCAGAGCATTTTGTCGCAAAAAAACTACACAATGTAACTCATACCAAAGAGATGGGAACGATCGTAGTTGTGCCCATGAGAGCCGAGAGAATGAAGGGAATCACATTAAAGACATTACCGCTTCTATTTCATTACATAAATGAAATCCGTCTCTACAGCGCCTTCTTTAAGCTAAAGCAAGTAAATAAAGACTTCGGAAAAACAGTTGTAGAGACTTTGATCGCCGACCCAGGAAATGCAGCTCAAATGGTAGGTCAGAACGTACACTGGAGAGTTATACAGCGTTACTTTGGTCGACCAACAATTGCCGGTGAAGCTCCACATCCTGAAGCGTTCGAGCCGCATGTTCATCCAGAAGATCTACACTGGCGGCGTGCTGAAGAAAACGTAGCCCAGCTTGATCCTGAGATGAAATCTTGGGTGGATATGGATTATGTCGCAAAACTCGGGGACGACGGTCAGCCCATAACGTTTAACATGATGGATGTTAGCTTGGGTTATAGTAATGATGAGGGTTATGCATCGCGCTATAGCTATCACTTTAGGGAGAGCCTGTGGAATGAGATATTTATGCGCTATATGGGTAGTAAAAATCTCGAAAATAGCATATTAAAGCAACTTGATAACGATATGATTGCTCCTGAAGAGCTGGAGGTAGAATAAATGAAGAAATCAAAATTCCAGATATGTGTCTCGGGTGCAGCATCAGGTAGTTCTGTTGAGGCCGCGCATCAGTTAGCGTACAGGGTAGGGCAAGCGGTCGGAAAGTCGGGTCATACACTATTGACCGGTGCAACAATAGGTCTCCCTTATTACGCTGCTTGTGGTGCAAATAAAGAAGGTGGCCTAAGTATAGGCTTCAGCCCAGCTAGTTCGCATAAACAACATGTGAACACATACCGTTTACCAACTAACGAATTTGACTATATCAACTTCACAGGGATGGATTATGTCGGTAGGGATGTTCATTTAGTCAGGTCTAGCGACGCTGTGATCACGGTAGGTGGTCGCATGGGGAGCCTTCACGAATTCTCAACCGCTACTGAAAGTAACAAAGTTTGCGGCGTACTGCTGGGCAGTAGTGGTTTGGCGGACTTTATACCGACATTGGTAAAGAACATACCCACTCCTCATCCAGAGAGTATCATTTATGACACAGACCCAGAGCGATTGGTAAAGCAAGTTATCGCAGCACTTGATAAAAAGTTCGCTAGCTCAACTGTAGATGATGCGCCACGTGAACGTTCAGTGCATGGAAATCGACGCGGCTAATATCTGTAGTGCTACACTATTGTTGTGAGCTTCAAATTAAAGAGCGACTATAATCCTACCGGAGATCAACCGACAGCCATCAAGCAGCTCGTTGACGGTTTATCTAGTGGAGAAAAAGAACAAACATTACTAGGTGTTACTGGTTCTGGGAAAACTTTCACTATGGCGAACATCATAGCTGAGAAAAATGTACCGACACTTGTTCTGGCCCACAATAAAACACTTGCAGCGCAGCTATATAGTGAGTTTAAAGAATTCTTTCCCGACAACGATGTTCATTATTTTGTTAGTTATTTCGATTACTATCAACCTGAAGCATATGTCGCTAGTAGCGATACATATATCGAAAAAGACAGCAAGATAAATGAAGAAATAGACCGACTACGGCATGCAGCAACTGCAGCGTTGCTTAGTCGGAGAGATGTGATTATCGTTGCGAGCGTTAGTTGTATATATGGTATCGGTTCGGTTGATGACTATGGAGGGATGGCGCTTGAGGTTTCACGCGGTGAACGACGTGTCCGTGACAAGTTCTTGAGACAATTGACCGATATTCAATATCATAGAAATGATATCGATTTTGCACGAGCAACGTT
>CALFQW010000105.1 GCA_937919305.1 uncultured Candidatus Saccharibacteria bacterium | reverse complement strand
ACATGATTACTGGTGCGGCTCAAATGGACGGCGCTATCCTTGTGGTCAGTGCTGCTGATGGACCCATGCCTCAAACACGCGAACATATACTGCTTGCCAGACAAGTTGGGGTACCCCATATCCTCGTCTACATGAATAAAGCTGATCAAGTTGACGATGCTGAATTACTTGAATTGGTTGAGATGGAAGTACGCGAACTTCTTACGAAGAACGGCTTCGACGGCGACAATGCACCTATCGTTAAAGGTTCCGCTCTTAAGGCTATCGAAGGTGACGCGAAGTACGAAGACGCTATCATGGAGCTCGTTAAGGCAATGGATGATTACATCGAAGAGCCTACACGAGAACTTGATAAAGACTTCCTCATGCCTATCGAAGACGTGTTCTCAATCAAGGGACGAGGTACTGTTGCGACTGGTCGTATCGAGACTGGTGTAATCAAGCTCAACGAAGAAGTTGAAATCGTTGGTATCCGAGACAGCCGAAAAACTGTTGTTACTGGTATCGAGGCCTTCAAGAAAAACCTTGATCAAGGTCAAGCAGGTGACAACGCAGGACTATTGCTGCGCGGTATCGAGCGAGACGACATCGAGCGCGGTCAGGTTATCTCAAAACCCGGAAGCATCACCCCGCACACTGAATTCGAAGCTGAAGTGTACATCCTCACCAAAGAAGAAGGTGGACGACACACTCCATTCTTCAAGGGTTACAAGCCTCAGTTTTACTTCCGTACAACTGACGTAACTGGTGAAGTTGAGCTTCCAGCTGACAAAGAAATGGTTATGCCAGGCGACACTGTAACGTTCAACGTTAAGCTGCTTGCACCTATCGCTATGGAGCAAGGTCTACGCTTTGCTATCCGTGAAGGTGGACGCACTGTCGGTGCTGGTGTTGTCACGAAGATCAGCAAGTAGATAGTAATCTATAAGCTACAAAACACCCCGGAAATCCGGGGTGTTTTTGGGTATGGCTAAGGTGTGATGCAAGGGTAGTTCTGCCAGCTGCAACACTGACAGAACACCGTATATGGGTTGTTCTTGTCAGCGTGCAGCCGGCTGATGTTCTGTCGGCTGTGCAACAACGATGAACTGGTATCTGCAGTGAGTCAGTCTTGCGCGTTTGCCGCTGTTACCTCGCCGCTTAATTTCAGGGGTATCTTTAGCGTGCGTGACTCGGTAGCCGCGGCTTGCTGAGTACCTGATGAGATCATCCCTGAAAGCACGAACACGCTTCTCTACTCGACGTTTTGAGCCGCCGAATTGCTGAAGGTCAGTGAAGTGCCTACGCTCAAACCACGATAGTTGAATCGTGACAAGTCCATCGTTGCGCATAGCGCTCTTGATGAGTCGTTCGCCAACGGGAGCAACCAGCTCTTCGCGCCGCTGCTTTCTGAGCAACTGTTTCCGGTCATAAGATGTGTACAACGATTCCCCTCCTGGGGCGGCGTATGGACAGAACAGTAGCCTACTTTACAGGATTATTTTGCTTGTGTAAATACGATTTATTGAGATTCTGCGGGAGCGTATTCACTGGCTCGAGGAGCCGCGCTTTCGGTCACGTCAACTTCGTTATACGTGTCGAGAAGGTCACTATTTTGTTGCAGAATCCATAATGTGAAAGTGATGGCTACTAGGCCTAGAACTGCCCATGCTACTGCGGACTTAGCGTTGTGAGTCGAGTGTACTGGTTTCTTTGTAGTTTTGGCTTTGGTGCTTTTAGCTGACCGTTTTTTCGCGGTAGTCTTTTTCGGAGTTGCCATCAGTTTTCCTTCGTTTTAAGTGTTGTAAAAAGCTTATGGTGATATTGTTTCAAAAAACACCCATAAATACAAATCTATTTAGCCCTCATAGTAGAACACCCCTCAACGCCGAGAGGGGTGTTCCGCTCCAAATCGGTACGTGTGAGGGGTTTATGTCGTTCGCTCAAGTATCCAGCCGGGCTCTTGGATGCTCATATCCTTTGCTAGTCCGAACCTTGGTGATACCGACCATCCAAATGGAGCGAGACCATCAAAGGTGAATGCGACTGGAGCGAACTGCTTCGTCGTGCACCATCTAAACTTCTTACAGCTCTCCCACGCTATGAAAATCACTTCTTCCTCGGGGTGGTCGTATACGAGGCTTGCAAGAAGTCGTTTTTTCCTAGCTGCTGCCACTCTGAGCTCACGGCGCTTTCGTCTTTCACGGCTATTCGAGTTGCGCACAGATCTTGTCCAGCGGATTGCAGAGATGTGGTTCGGCAATACAACGTGACGGTTATAGCTGCTTTCCCGACCATTGTGCTCACCTGTCTTTCCATGAAGGGGTGTATTTATATTATATCACATTATAAATATATTGTATATCTTTTGCAGTGCGTCAATATCATGGTAAAATACTTGTCATAAACTAATTATCGTGAGAACTCGACCAGCAGTAACATTATACGATGCGAGTAGAGGTTACACGATCGTTCATCTACGTTACAGATGAGGAGCTACATATGGCAGAAACAGCTGCACCACGGATACGAATCCGTCTCAAGGCGTATGACCACAAGGTCATCGACCAATCAGCAAAACAAATAATAGATACAGCACTGCGAACTGGTGCGAGCATAGCTGGTCCTGTGCCGCTCCCTACTCGCAGGAGCACTTTCACGGTTGTGAAGAGTCCGCACGTATATAAGAAGGGTGGTGAAGCGTTCGAGATGCGTGTTCACAAACGTCTCATCGATATCATCGGCGCAACACCTAAGACTATCGATAGCTTGCAAAACCTTAGCTTACCGGCTGGTTGCGACGCTGAAATTCGCATGTAAATAGACATACGCCCGTTTCCAACCACCACCCGAAAGAGGGTGGTGGTTTTTCTATTTTGTGATATAGTATAAATGTCAGATACAGATCCCAGAGAGGGGCGTCATGGCGCTCGTACACGTCAGCGACGGATCATTCATTACCGTCGAAGAAGAGAGAGACGAGAGATACGGAGGGCACAAGATACTCAAAACGGCAGACTGCCGCTGGGTGAATCTCAAGAACGGTGCCTACTACCTCGATTCGCTGAGGCTCGGACAGTTGAAGTATCGACGCTATAGCCTCGTGAATTTCAAGATTGTTGGTTTCCGAGGTCAGAACGACGTCGTTATTGCCGAGGGTCTCACCATTACCAACGTCACCCGTTCCTGAAGTTTCAGAGCATTCGCTCCTTTGGGAACGGGTGCTCTACTATTCATGAGATGTTATACTGTTACATAGATGTTACAAATCATTGCATTAGGAGGAAGTTCAAATGGCAAAAGGTAAGTTTTCTATAGCAGTACTAGCTGGTCTCGCTGGTGCGGCAGCGGGTGTATTATTCGCACCTAAAAAGGGTGAGCAAACTCGTAAAGACCTCGCAAAGAAGGCGCAAGAAGTAAAAAAATCTGGTAAGGCAACTGCATCACGAGTGAAGTCTGCCGTACAGGAAGGTGGAAAAGAAGTTGGTGGCGCAGCAAAGCGATCTGCGAAAGAGCTCGGTGATCTCGCTGATGAAGCAAAGATCCGTGCTGGCCGCATCGCCGATGATGCTAAAGAAGCAGGTACGAACGCGGTTGATGGCGCAAAGCACAAGCTCAGTGACAATAGAGACAAGTAATCAGTTCAGTTCATTTCATTCAGAAGTACCGTCCTCTGGGCGGTATTTTATTATCCGGTATAAAAAGTATATAATATTGTTTGATCGGCATTCTTCGAGATTATGAGAGAAGGTAAAAGCGATGCCAATTGTACCGATACTGACGCTGGACGCGTACGCTTCGTACGGCTCAAGTGATGATCAGAGACTGGTTGTGACGCTGGATAACGGATTGCGCGTAATTCTGTACCACAAGCGGCGTACACTTCACACGGGAACTATCAATGTTCGATTTCGTTCTTGGTGGGTTGACCGTGAGCTACTCGACGAATCAGTGCACAAAGAACTGTCCAGCTTCGGCACTCAATATGGACTAGACTTGTGGGCTGAAACTCTTGCATACATGGGGGGCAGTACGGAGCTGCGCTTCGGAAATGTTTCTCAGACTTCTGCAATACGTTTTGGTAAAGTGGCGTCTATCGAGATCGTTGCGACAGCCGACATCTCGTAGGGTCTAATATTTAGACCAGTATCCAGTCCGTACCCGTCCTTGTAGTTGAGCGGCTTAACGCCTTTTTGCTCCTACGGGGCGGGCGTTTTGCTTTCTCGCTATCTGCTACAATGTGTTTATGCCTAAAAAACAAAAACGACAGAATAGTAAAACTGAAGCGGATAGTACGTATTTTCTGAAGCTAGTGCTCTACGTGGTGCTGGGCTCGTTGTGGTTGAAGTTCTCGATGCCCCTGGAGATCGGTAGCTTTGTCCTCACCGGTATCCCCCTTGGATTAATGGTAGGATTGCTGTTTGCTAGCCATGATCATTTCCAGGTAGATCGCAAGATAGAGTATGCGATATTGATCGTAATGACTGTGATGTCATATTTTCTTCCGACAGGAATAGTTATCTAGATCGTAAATATCCAGGGACTATTTGTTCGATAACCTCTTCGTATGTCAAGCCGCTCGCATCAACTGCTTGTGCTAGCACCGGGCCGAGGTATCTGTAGTGCCAAGGCTCATATCGAACACTTGTCGCGCTGGTCTTTCCTTCGGGGTATCGCAGTATAAATCCAAATCGTGACGCATTGTCAGCTAGCCATGCAGCATCACTCGTGCTCAGAGAGCAATCATCACTATCAAGTTCACATGGTGTAGAGGCACTTGAGAAGTCAACAGCAAGCCCCGTCTGATGTTCGCTGCCACCCGGCGGCAATACATAGAGATTCGCAAGCTCAGTGCCGCTTTCTGCGACAAAGCCGTCGTATGTTCTTTGCTGATCTTCCCGTGATCGGTGAGCACTCGATAACATCAAGTCGTGGCCGTCTGCCTTTGCGGCGTTGACCAGGCTTTCTAGCGAATCACTGATCACCGTTGCAACCTTCATAGGAGAGTTAGCATCACCGTGCGGGACGGTGACGTCGGATAGCTCTGGCTTGAACTCACTACTCAGGAGCTGGTCACGTGAGACCAACACCCAGATGTTTTCCTCATCGAATAAGTCGTAGCTTGGGATCTTGATACGTGTATCGCCTATCTGCTCTGAGGCAATCACAATGGGCTGCTTCGATAGCTGGGAAGATAGGTCATCGTATTGCTGGCCGACGGCTTGGAGCTTAGAGATAGCCCAAATGCAAGTAATGACTAATAGTAATAGTAGTAACCTCAGCAACCATGCTGATGATGATTTCTTTTCAGCAATACGCATACGTCTATGATACTAAATGCTCTCGAATGTTCTATACTAAGAGAGTACGTTATGGATAAAAAACACTGGTTCTTAATCTGTATTTTAGTGTTGCTGGGTGTTTTCGTTAAAGCTCAGTCGATCGCTTTAGCTGTTGGCAATGCAGCTAGTGGCGATGGGTGCGGTAGCACTATGCCGTTTTGCTTTATATCCCAGCCAAATGGGCAAACGGAAGCAATAGGTGGTATAACGATGCCAAAGATCGCAACACCAGCCTGGTTGTCGGCTCAGCAACAAGCTGCACCGAATACGCCTCAGCCGTCTGGTGTCCAACAAGTGGCCTATTCGGTTGCGACGAGAGGAAACGTGTCTGCGAATGTAGATGAGTTTAAGGCTACTATCTTATCAACACTCAACAGCCCCAATGGCTGGTCACGAATGGGGGTGCGCTTCAATGAGGTGGCCAGTGGCGGACAATTCACGTTCTGGTTAAGCGAAGCCTCGCAGATGACGACATTTTCAGCTAACGGATGTGATACGTACGCTAGTTGTCGGGTGGGAACCAACGTCATATTCAATCAAGATCGATGGCTTGGTGGATCCACAGCATGGAATAACGCAGGTGGCAGCTTGGGTGGATATCGACAGATGGTTATCAATCATGAAGTCGGGCATTGGCTCGGTCACGGTCATAGGTCGTGCCAGGGGGCTGGGCAACCTGCACCTGTCATGCAGCAACAGACGCTCGACATGCAGGGGTGTGCCCCGAATTCATGGCCACTAGCTGGTGAGCTCTACTCGTCGACTCTAGGGATCAGGTCATAGATGGCAGATAAACCTTCCTTTACTAGTCGTCGCGGAAAAGAGTTCACAGTAGATGACATTGATGCAGAGATA
>CALFQW010000104.1 GCA_937919305.1 uncultured Candidatus Saccharibacteria bacterium | reverse complement strand
AGCTTGGTGTAGACGAATCTATTGATAAGGCTCGTGAGATGGGTCTCTCTACTATAGACCCGAAACGTGACTACGGCCTGGCGCTTGCGCTTGGTGCTGCTGAGACTAAGCCGATTGATATGGCAAATGCATACGCTGCGTTTGCCGATGGAGGTCGCCAGCACGATGTTTCATTGATAAGTACCATAGAAAATAAATACGGTGAGACTATCTTTCGGAATGAGACAACCAGTAAAAGAGTTCAGTCATCTGAAGCATCCTTTGTGATATCTGACATACTCTCGGATAATAGTGCACGAGCGCCTAGTTTCGGCAGTAGACTCAACATACCGGGTAGAGATGTAGCCGTAAAAACAGGAAGTACCGACGATAATCGTGATGCATGGACAATAGGATATACCCCTAGTATTGCAGTAGCTGTATGGGTAGGAAATAACGAAAACGAAGTTATGTCAGCTGGTGGGTCATCTATGGCTGGTCCTATATGGTCTCGCTCTATGCAAGTGTATCTCGGCGATACCCCGAAGGAAGATTTTGTCCAACCGAGTGGAGTAACTAAAACAGCAGCTTGTAGCGCGAGCGGAGGCAGCTATGAAGAGTTCTTTGTTGACGGAACTGTCCCAAGCAAAAACTGTGAGCAGAAAAAAGAAGAAACTGTTACCGAAGAGCCTGCACCGCAGCCAGAAGTCAAAGATAGTGATGGAGACGGAATAGCCGATGATAAGGATGAATGTCCTACGGTCGTTGGCGTAGCCGAGAATGATGGATGTCCAGTTGAAGAGGAGGCGGACGCAGATAATGACGGCGTGAATGATGATGACGATCTCTGCCCTGGAACAACCCAAGGCGCTGCTGTTGATAGCGATGGCTGTTCTGCCGCCCAGCGCATTGCGAATCGAGATAGTGATAACGACGGAGTCGTTGATAGTCAGGATCGTTGTCCAAATACAGCTGCAGGTCAGACGGTTGATAGTCGAGGTTGTGCGTCCAGCCAAACGCCCACAACGGGACTTCTGAGAAACGGTCGTCAAGATAGCTAATATTTCATACTTGACATACATTTCATACTAGATATACACTGAAAATATGTATAAGAAGAAGTTATTTGGCACCGCAACAGTCGGCACTAAAGGGCAAATAGTTATACCTGCAGATGCCCGTGAAGAGTACGGCTTAAGCTCAGGAGAACGACTTTATGTTGTCGGTGTACCCGACAAAAGAGTCATGGTTCTTATTAAAGAGGAGCACATGAGCCATCTTGTCGAGCACGCAATTCAGGATGTTGCAGAGCTGAAAACTAAGATTGATGAACTAGAGCAAGATAAGTAGGTTATAGCGTAATGCATCACAATCTCCCGTTGCGAGGCAAGCTTATTATCATGCTCAGTGTCATGGCGAGTTTGTTCCTCGTTGCACTTGATCAGACGATTATAGCAACCGCGCTGGGTAAGATAGTTGAAGACTTCAATGCATTTGATCAGCTTAGCTGGATAGTTACCGCCTATTTATTGACCACCACTGTCACTGTCCCTATCGCTGGAAAGCTATCCGATCTTTTTGGTCGCCGAAGTGTGTTGCTGGTCGGTGTTGCTGTATTTGGTTTAGCGTCGTTGCTAAGCGGTTTGGCTGGTAGTGTAGATCAACTTATTTGGGCTCGTACGATACAAGGTATCGGGGGAGGTATCATTACCGCGAATGCCTTTACTATTATCGGAGATCTATTTGCCGCTAGAGAACGCGGTCGTTGGCAAGGTTTGTTCGGAGCGGTTTTTGGTATAGCGAGTGTCATCGGCCCATTGCTGGGTGGCTGGCTGACGGATGGCCACGGCTTGCTAGGCATTACTACTGATTGGAGATGGACATTCTATATAAATGTACCAGTTGCGGTAGTTGCTTTTATATTGATAGCGATATTTACTCCGAGCCTCAAGCATGTAGAAAGGCCCAAGATAGACTATGTTGGCGCTGGTCTGCTAGCGATCGCACTTGCGACACTGGTGCTAGCTGTCGATAATACCGAGAATATATTCGCTGGTTTTATGGACTGGGCTAATATCTCTTTGATGTTACTCCGCATTATTATGAGTATAATCATCGTCTTCAGTATAGTAGCACTGATCTATGTTGAGAAGCGTGCAGAGCAGCCAATATTGCCGCTCAAAAACTTTCAAAATAAAAATTTTTTACGCATAGTAGGCATTTCGACACTATTCGGGGTTGGCTTCATGGGCTCAATACTATACTTAACGCAGTTTAATCAACAAGTGTTCGGCGCAAGTCCTACTACCTCAGGACTCATGCTGCTGCCTATGATGGCGGGCATCATGATCAGTAGTATTGGCTCCGGCCAGTTAATCGCGAAGACTGGTAGCTATAAAGCTTTCATGCAGGCTGGTATCGTTTTGGCGACATTAATGATAGGACTTATGGCGACACTTAGTCCTGAGACACCATACTGGCACGAGGGGGTTATGATGTTTGGTCTCGGTATCGGCCTCGGTTTAGTGATGCCGATTCTAAATATTGCGGTCCAGGCAGAATTTACCCAAAAAGACTTGGGCGTTGCCACTAGCTCTGTCCAGCTTTTTCGCGGGCTAGGTTCAACTGTTGGGATTGCGATTTTCGGCGCATTACTGACAGCCGGTATTACGGCGAATCTCGACAACATAAGCCGTGACGGCTATGTGCAGTCCCTAGAGCAGTCCCCTATAGCAGCTCAAATAGGAGACTTACGTGATACTAACACGTTGCTGACGTTAAACACTACAGACGTTAAAGACAAGATATCGAAGGGTTTCTCATCTATGACGTCACAATTACCCGAAGCTTCTCGTCGGGTGGCGTTAAAGCAATTTCAGGATAACCAGATAGAATATTCGAATAAGATTACGCATGCATTCGCCGATTCGTTGCGGAGCATTTTCATCACATCGGCGGCAACTATGTTGATGGCCTGTCTACTTGTCTTCACTTTACGTGAGCGAGATCTTAAGGCGGCATCTAACGAAGATACGCCAGGCTTAGAATAGTCATATATGTGGCGTGGACGGTGTGTTTTTTACGCTATACTTAGCGGCGAATACCACGTAAAATAGTTATTATTAACAAACAAGCCCAGGCCGCGCATGGAATCACGTGCAACTCGTGAACTGTGCCGCAACGGTGATTTTGTGCAGGCTATGAGGGTAGATGCATAAACAGTCCGATACATGCGCTGGTCAAACAGGGATAATCCCGAGCAGGATAGTATACTTCATAAAACATAGTTTTATATTGGCGTTTTTTCTGCTCTAGAGAAAGCGCTTTTATTATGCAGGTGGTCAGGAAAGATGCCGAGTATGATTTTGAGAAGGTGAGATATAGACGTCAGAGAACGGATGAGCTGACTGATGTTTCCGAGCGCCTGCCTTTGCCGATGTGCAACAGTTTTGAGTATACGTTTGAAGCAGATGGCGAATTGTATTTTCAGGAACAACCGATAGGGAAGATACTGCGTGACGGAGAGTATTCCGCCAGAGAGATGGCTCAGCACGATCCACTGTTTCATCGTATGCATTTGCATACACTTATTGAGTTGAACGAGTACGACGACATGCGTCGTTTGGCGCTAGGGACTGATAGTGACCCGGATATTTTGGTCGTTATGTCACCAAAAGTAGCAGAGATCGGAAAACACCTAACAATGGTGCGTATTTATCAGAGAACTCTAGACGGCATTACAGCAACCTCACTTTCTTTCGACGAGTCGGATGTAGGGTGCTTAAATGCGATAGCGAATACATTTGGCGTGACTATCCCTTTAGATACATCTCCTGAGGATATTATGCAGCAGTATCGACTTCGCGGCCGTTCAGATGACTTTGATAGTATAGATATTCGTCAAGAAGTTGCCCGTCGACACGATGAGATCCTTGCAGCGAGGCATGGTGGAAGTTGGTCTGGTGGTAGGAGGGGTGAATATACGCTGGATGCAATGACCTTTGCTCTTGCGCACGAGGATATGCTTTCTGATCATATGGCGTCTATTCGTGAGATCCAGCGAGTGTATCGGGGCCAAGAGCTTCGCGAGAAACTAGAACGTCAGCGCTATGATTATGCGGCGAGCCTTGCACGAAGACTTCGTGGAGATGGTGATCTAACAACTATGGGGGCGGCTGGTGATATTGCTCGATCGCAAGGTGAAAGTTATGAAAATAGTTGCCCCGACGGTAGTATGAGTGTCCAGCAGGGTCTTGATGCGTTAGGGTTAGGTACCCAGCGCAAACGGGAGTGGCAATATGGTGATTGTCGCGTATGTTTGCGAGCAGGAATGGTTGGCGAGTGCGCAGTGTGCAGTAGCTGCGAGTCAGCTGATAATAGAGGGGAAGATCTCTCTGAAATACATAAGAGGGCTTTGGCTGCAGTAGCTGCGTACACTGATGATACGCAAGAAGCCACATACGCAGCAGAGAAGAGCCATGTATTAAATAGCGCCCATCGGGTGCGCGCTAAGCAATACATCAAGCCAGGTCATAGAAGGGGTATAGGCATAGGTGGTATGGTGGATATCCCGCTTTAGCTTCGGAGTGCGTTTCGTCCGAGAGTTATAACGTGATGTTTTCTATACGAATCAAACGCCTTGTGGTTGAAACCATGCTTCTTTATGAAACCACCTATCCTTTCAGAACCGAGAAAATGAGGCAGGATGACATAAGTGGCACCGTGTTTGTAGAGCTCGGCAGCCTGCTCATAACTATTTGCGTGGCATATGAACACAGCGTGCGGGTTATGATAACGTAAATAACCCAGTAGAGATCTGTTGATATCTATGTCTGTGATGACGCTTACGATCATGCTAGATTTTTGAGCAGAGACTTCTTCGAGTAGCTCTTCGTCTGTCGCATCACCGAATATATTTCGGATACCTTGATGATCAAGGTGCTCGATGACTTCAGGATCATAGTCGACGACTAGATAGTGTTCTTTCATTTCTCTAAATGCCTGCACGAATTCGTGCCCACCACGGTGATAGCCGAAGAGGATGACTGAGTACACTTCCTTTTTGTGTTTGTGCTCTTTGACTCTCTTGCGCTCAAAAACGCGGAGAACAGGTTCGAGTAGGTGATATAGCTTGTCATCATACTTCATCATGTAAGTACTAGTACTGATGGTAATGAGTGCAGTGAGCGTGATAATAGCACCTAGTTCTGGCCTCACGAGTGCAACGCCAGGAGTCGCTGCAAACAGGACTAAAATAATCGAGAATTCACTCACTTGGGAAAGGTTTATCGCGGCTTTAAAGCTCGTGAGTTTTGTATACCCTTGTAGGCCTAGGGAAATCATCACAAACAGCGGTTTTCCTAGGATGACGACGAGAGAGAGTATGACTGCCGGCATAATACTGCTACTGATTGCTTCAAAGCTGAGCAGCTCACCAAGCGTAATAAAGAACAATACGATGAAGAAGTCACGCAGAGGTTTGAGACGGTTCGCCATAGCTGTTGCATACGGCAGTGATGCTATGGCTACACCAGCAAAAAGCGCGCCGATTTCGTGGCTGAAGCCGACAACATCAAACAGCGTTGCAATACCAAAGCCCCAGGCTATAGTGAACATAAATAACAACTCTTGAGAGTGCGCCAAGAATCTTATACAGCGCGGAAGAATATACTTGCTGACGAGGAACAGTCCGCTAGCAAGACCTACACCGGTCAGAGCTAAAGAGCCAACTTGTGACAGCTCAATACTGCCAGCGGTCCCAATGGTAGCAACAGCAAGCAAGGCCAGGGTCGCGATGACATCTTCAACCAATATAACGCCTAATGCTATCTGGCCATGTAGCCTACTCAGCTCACGCTTATCAGTGAGGACTTTCAGGATGATGATCGTACTACTGAAGAAGAGTGCAACACCCATAATCGTTGCTTCAGCAACGCTGAGACCGAGCATGAGCGATGCAATAGCACCGAGCCCACCGATGGAGGCAAGGGTTACTGCGGCAGTAGTGACCGATACTTTACCGAGACTTTTGATGATACCTACATGTAGGCCAAGACCAATGATGAAGAGCAGTAGCGTGACGCCTATCTCACTAAATGCCTCAAAAGCCTCTTTTTCGTGAATGATATCAAAAAGACTTGGGCCAACGATGATACCAGTGAGGATATAGCCGATGATCAGGGGTTGTTTCAGCCATCGCATCAATATAGATACAATACCGCCTATAACGATCACAATGCTCAGCTGAGTAAATATTGACTCCTCGTACATTACTGAAGAATTTCCACCCGTATCATATCTACTATGGTACATGAGCAAAGGGTTAACCTGCTAATATTGACTGTATTTTGTCACTGATCGAAATGAACAGGTATACTGCTTATAGTTATGATTACGTATTATCACAAAAATATTCGCTCGAAAAACTTGTCAGTACTCGATACCTATAAGCAAGGTGCGTGGGTATGTGTCGAAAATCCAAGCGAAGATGAAATAGATGAATTGGTAAAAAAATTCAACCTCGACGCTGGTCATATGGAGGATGCCCTCGACGCCGATGAGATGCCTCGGCTAGAGCGGGAAGGTGAGCTGACGTATATATTTGTGAGATATGCGTATACAAATGACGACCTCGAGCTCACAACATCACCACTCCTCTTCGTGATAGGTCCAGATTTGCTGATCACAGTATCGCTCAACAGCCTACCTCGCTTACAGCGGTTTACGAGTGGTAAAATTCCATTTTCAACTACACAGCGTACAAAGCTTGTTCTACAGATCCTCGATCAGATAGTTGATCAATATGAGGTATTTGTGAACAATATTTCAAAACAAATAAAACTCATACGTACTCGCTTGCGATCACATGATGTTGTAAATCAAGACTTTATTGATTTTGTGCTTATAGAGGACGAGCTCAATGAGTTTTTGAGCGCTATGCAGCCTACAACGGCGATACTTCGTCGTTTGATGTTGGGGCGTCACATACCATTGTTTGAAGAAGACCAGGAGCTCATCGAGGATTTACTACTCAACAATGAACAGTCTATTGAGGGGTGTCGTAGCAATGTAAAAAGTGTCATAAATATTCGTGAAGCATACTCAACTATTGCGAGTAATAATCTAAACCGTTCTATGAAGATATTAACAGCAGCAACCGTCATCATAGCCCTTCCAAACGTCCTGTATGGAATGTTCGGTATGAATGTAGCGCTTCCGTTCCAAAACGCACCCTGGGCGTATGCTGCTATCGTCGCTACCACTGTCGTATTGATGATCGCTATCTTCCTAGTGGGTAGGGCAAAAAGGATATTTTGACAAAAACGTTGTAGAGTTGACATAAGCGTTATGGTTTGATAAGATGTCTCTCGTGTCTCGCGTCGGCGAATCGGTGCCTTTCGGTCGAACGACGCGCGCTAACGGACACAGAATATAAGCAAGGAAGAGCGTATGCCTATATCAATCCGCAAAGCACCAGCGCGTGCAGTGCGAGTTGAGGTGGAAGTTCTACCGGCTGAGTGGCAAGAGTTTATTGCCCACTAAGTTCGCAAAATGAGAAAGCCCCCTGCATGGGGGCTTTCTGCATAGTTAGATGTAGTACCTACGAGCTAAGGTCGTTTAGGGGGCTCTATGTTATTTGCCTTTAGGGCTGCGTCTAGTTTATCCATGACCTTTTCTCCATTGCTGCCGGTTAGATCACTCGTTTCTTCATCTGTTAATTTTGTGTCATTTATAAACACGGTTGGCGTTGAGCTCACGCCCACCTTGTTGCCAAATGCTCGATCTCGAGCGACCTTGTTGGTAACTTTGCTCGATGCAAGATCTTCGGTAAATTTATCCATATCGAGAGATAATTCCTTCGCATATCCGGTGAATACATCTTCTCGTTTGCTTGGATCGATATCGCTCCAGCTGGTTTGGTTTTCATAAAGCTTGTCGTGCATTTCCCAGAACTTACCTTGTAGTCCAGCTGCTTCAGCTACTGTAGCGGCAGCTAGCGCGTTTGGGTGGATCGTTGTAAGTGGAAAGTGACGAAAAACAAAGCCGATTTGATCCTTATACATCTCCTTGATCTGACTTAGCTGCGGGTATGCTGCCGCACAGCCAGGACACTGAAAATCACCGTATTCTATGAGTAGAACTTTAGACGAAGCGTTTCCGTAAACGATATCACCTATTTCATTTTCAGTTTGTGAAACTGCTTTTGATGCGTCAAGATTTGTAACGTCAACCGAGTCGTCTCTCGAAAAGAATATCAAAGCTCCGAGCACAACGACGCAGATAGCTCCGAATATAGTCCAACGAATTGGTGTCATAGTATAGTAGCCCTCTCTCAAATTACACTTGTTACTATTCATTATAGCGCACCTTGAGCACAACAGGTTACACTAGAGGCATGGATTTGTACGTATATGTATCTGTGGTGACTTGGGTAAGCTTGTATCTACTTCGCGCTACGCATTTTCCTGTTAGTGAAAAAAGTGATTTTGAGTTGCAGCGACGCACCAGAGCTGGCGATGTGATTGCAAAAGAAGAGTTATTGAAAAAAGACGTATTGCCTAGACTATATGCACTCATGTACGTGATTCAGATGACAGTTCTCATACTGGCGGTGACGATGACGGTCAATGCGTTTGGATTCGTTGCAGGTGTGCTGTTATCACTCGCTCTACTCCTCGTAGCTCCATATATCGAAAAAACAAGACTACTGTTATCTATCTCAAACAAGATCACCGGCATAGCGTACCAAAGGCTAGTCAGTCTAACAAAAGGATGGCAATGGCTTGATCTTATCAGCTCTACTGAGTCGGCGCGAATACCAGGAATTTCGTCAAAGGAAGAGTTGTTGCACCTTATAGAAACAGATAAACAAGCACTAACGGCTGATGAACGTATCCGTGCCAAGGCAACACTCGGCCTCGAGTCAAAATCAGTTGAAGACATCATGACGCCACGTGCTGTGGTGCACACTGTTCAGATGAACGACGAGTTGGGCCCACTGGTGCTCGATGACCTGCATAAGACAGGGCACAGTCGCTTTCCAGTCGTTGCGGAGGATAACGATCACATCGTGGGTATTCTCTATCTCAGGCAGATCGTGAATCTCAAAAAGCATACTGAGCGAGTTGTTGATGCTATGGATGAAAATGTGTATTACATTCATAAGCAACAAAGCATAGAGCATGCTCTTCATGGCTTTCTGAAAACACATCATCATCTATTTGTTGTCATAAATGATTACCGAGAAACCGTAGGAGTTGTTACACTAGAGGACGCACTAGAGGCGACGCTCGGACGAAAGATCGTTGATGAGTTCGATAAACATGATGATTTGAGGGCTGTTGCAGCATCAAACCCAAGGAAGAATAATATGCCAGCTAGAAAGAAGGACATATGAGAACACTGATCAGAGATTTAAGAGACCATGTGGGTGAAACAGTTACTATCGCAGGATGGTTACACAAAAAGAGGCTCCTTGGCGGGTTGAGCTTTTTGACTGTTCGCGACCGCTCGGGTCTTGCCCAGAGCCTTGTCGAGGACAAAGACGAGCTGGAAAAACTACGCGGTTTACAGGTAGGCACAGTTGTTCGTTTTACCGGCACTGTCCATGAAGATGAACGTGCACCAGGTGGTGCTGAACTTCATGACGTGAAGGTTGAGATAGATGTCCCGGTTACGGATGAGCCGCCGATAGAGATCGACAAGCCGATACCGCACAAGTCAGAAAATCTCGAAACATTGTTTGAGTATCGAGTGCTGAATATTCGTAACGTACAGGAGCAAAAGATATTTCGCATTCGTTCGAGTATGACACAATACTTGAGGGATTATCTGCAGTCGCAAGAGTTTGTTGAGATCGACACACCTAAGCTGCTTGCTGAGGCGACAGAAGGTGGTGCAGAAGTATTCAAGCTCGACTATTTTGGTAAGACGGCAACCTTAGCGCAAAGCCCACAGTTTTATAAGCAGATCATGGTCGGTGCGTTCGAGCGAGTTTATGAGATAGGGCACAGTTATCGCGCAGAACCAAGTGCAACGACTAGGCATCTAACAGAACTTACTATGTTAGATATTGAGATGGGATTTGTTGAAGGACACGAAGAAGTGAAGAGTATGGTGGCGGAAATGACCAAATCAGCTCTGCGCAAGGTATATGAAGTGCATGCAGATGATCTGAGGACCCTCAATGCACCAGAGCTGAAATTGTCTGATGAAGTGCCAAGCTTTACGATTGCAGAAATTCATGAGATGTACACCAAGGCTACAAAGACAGACACTACTAACGAAAAAGATCTTACGCCTGATGAAGAACGTTGGATATCAGAGTATGCCCGCAAGAAACTTGGATCTGATCTCGTTTATGCGACCGATTTCCCATCAGAAGCTGGCAAGTTTTATCACAAGTTTAAAGACGATGGAACGGTAGCTTGGGCCGACCTCTTGTTCCGGGGACTTGAAATAGCAACCGTGCCACTTCGTGAAAACATATATGAAAAGATGATCGAACAGATGACAGATGCAGGCTTAGACGTTGAGCATGAGGGTTTCAAGCACTACCTGCAGGCCTTCAAATACGGTCTACCGGCTCATGGTGGTTGCGGGTTTGGGGTTGATCGGCTTGTACAAAAAACTATCGGCCTGGCCAACGTCAAAGAAGCCACACTCTTTCCTAGAGACATTAATCGCTTGAACCCTTAGATAAAACAAACACCCCGTAAAGGGGCGTTTGTCGTTTGACTGAAGGGTGCTACCTATCTGTAACCAAGCTTTGCTGAGCATGCTGGCCATGCGCCCCAGCCTTGTCGTGCTAACAGATTCTCTGCGACGCGGATTTGTTCTTCGCGGCTAGCATTGTTTGGTGCACCAGATCCACCAGCTGCATTCCAGCTGCTTTGTGAGAACTGCAGACCGCCGTAATAGCCGTTCCCAGTGTTTATAGACCAGTTACCACCGGACTCGCACTGTGCAAGTCGGTCCCATTGACTACCACCAGCAACCGCAGGTGCCTGAGAGGCTGCGGTGGGTGTCGAGGACGGAGCGCTATACTGCTCAGCAGATGGGTACGCACTATAGACGGGTGCGACGTAGTTTGAAGGTATCTCACGAGGTGCTAACTCTTCATCAGCATCGGGGACTCTGATTTCTTGACCAGGATTTATAATGTCCGGGTCGGTGATATCCGGATTTGCGAAAAATAGACGTTGATATGTGGTTTCATTTGCCTCGGCGATGCGAGTTAAGTTGTCGCCTGGTTGCACGATGACGGTCGTCGGCTTATCTGGTTTCTGTTCTTTTTTTTCTGCAGCAAACACCGCAGGTGACGCCACGAATAGGCTAGCCACTAGTGTGGCCGCCACGAATAGTGCGGATTTCATAGATTCTCCTTAATACCGTGCACTTGTCTTTACAAGTTACACTTAGCCTCCGTGTTTTTGTGCCGTTCGTAACGCTTGATTTCTATTGATTGTGCGTGACATGGCGGCCGAGGTTGTTATTGACTACGAACTGTTGTTCGAAAAACACGCAAAGACCAGCATAGAGAACTATGTCGCTTATGTCAATACTATGGCAGGCAATACCGCATGAAGAGGCGGTTGATCACTAACTATTAGTCTCGAAAGATTACAGATAAGCATATATATACAACTATATACATATTTACTCACGTGTACGATTATGAACCTCACATGTCTGGCTTATTCTCTAGAGATCGCCATATGTACCAGCTCGCTATAGATTCATACGGATACCAACGATGAATCCGTGCAATCTCAGCTATATCTTGTGGATTCGGATTTTCGTCGAGATCATATAGTCCTCGAATGCCGTTCTTTATACCGAGATCACCGGTGGGCAGTACATCAAGGCGTCCCATGCAGAAGATCAGGAACATGTGTACAGTCCACTCGCCGATACCTTTTACCTGAGTGAGTAGCTCAACTATATCCTGATTAGATAGTTGCTCTATATTGCGAAAGTCAATGCTGCCTGAGTGCGTTTTGTCAGATAAATCTTTGATATAGGTGATTTTTTGCCGACTCAGTCCAGTTGTCCGTAGCGAGAGTTCGTCACGCTGCAGTATCATCTCGGGCATCGGA
>CALFQW010000103.1 GCA_937919305.1 uncultured Candidatus Saccharibacteria bacterium | reverse complement strand
TAGTCGGTCGTCCTGGATGGCACATCGAGTGCTCCGCTATGAGCCAAAAGCTACTCGATGTCCCATTCGACATCCATACAGGCGGCATAGACCTGAAGTTCCCGCACCATGAAAATGAGATTGCCCAGACAAAAGCTGCGACTGGAAGAGATATTGCATCAGCATTCCTTCATAACGCCCACGTACTCGTCGATGGACGAAAGATGAGCAAGAGTCTCAATAACTTCTACACTCTTCGAGATATCGTCAGTAAAGAGTACGATCCTATGGCGTTTAGACTACTAGTACTCAGTCGCCATTATAGAAGCGAAGGTCATTTCACTTGGGAGATCCTTGAGGCAGCTCAGAACAGGCTAAATCACTGGCGTGAGACGGCTGCCCTCGTTCACCAGACTGACGACGAGAGTACAGACGCAAAAAATGTACTAAAAGATGCGTCCCAACTTCTTTTGGACGACTTGAATTCGATAGGGACTTTATCACATATAGAGCAAATCTTATCTGATCATAGAGCTGTGTCAAAGAGACATAAACTTGCTTCGATTGTCTCGGAGATTGAGAGACTAACTGGTATCTCTATTGCGGTAGACGACATTTCAAACAAGCAAAAGCTCGCAATCTCGAAACGCCAATCAGCCAGGGAAGCTAAAGATTGGAAAACATCGGATGAGATCCGAGACTCGTTACTCATAGAGGGTGTAGCTCTGAACGATAGTGCTGATGAGACAACCTGGTACTATACCGAACCGACAGCAGCTTAGAGATTAGCTGCTGGTAGCTTTTTCAATAACTCGGCGAATAACACCGCCATGTTTTTTTCCGTCGATCATAGATTGTCGCTTTTGTCGTGCTTGCTCTAGCTGGTCGAGCATAATCACGCGCACACAACCTGCAATAGGTATGGCGATAACGCCACCGAGTGGGCCACCGAGCGCAAGACCGATTAGGATAGCCGATAGTATCAGTAGTGCTGATAGTTCAACAGATTTTGATTGAATGGTGGGTGAGATAAAGTTATTCTCGATTTGCTGATAGATCACAAAATACACTAAGAATATGAGAGCAGCCACTGGAGAGTTAAAGAGTAGCACTAGTGCAACTATCGCGCCACCGATTGTTGCGCCAACCATCGGTATCATTCCGGTGACAAAAATTATCACCGATAATGGTATGGCGATATTTGCCGGCATCCCAAACACCGCACTTAACGTCAGGAGCACAACGAGGGTACAAATCGCGGCAATCGCGGCAACGGCTAATTGACCATTTACGAACCCAGTCACTACTCTGTACATCTTTTCTACAAGATTCTTATGACGATCAAGTAGCCGAGGATCTTCATATAGTCCCCAAATTCTATTCAGTAGTGTTGGGCCTTCTATAAGCATCAAGAACGCTAGAACCAATACTATTATCAGGCTAGCGAGGCCGCTGAGAAGTGCACCCGCACCTCCGACAAGAGTATTACCAAGGTTTGCGGCTACTGCAGCTGCTTGGTTCTTTGCGCTCTCAACAGAATCATCAACTGCCGCCTCTAGACCATACCTTTGTATGAAATCATCGAATATAATCCGCTGATCAGCGACATCGTCAATAATGCCAGGTACCGAATCAGCAAATTTAGCGCTCTGCTCTATAACCGGGGGGACTACGAGCAGCATAAAGCCCCCTATGAGTGACACAACCATCAGATAGGCTATTGCAGTGGCACCGACGCGACTACCACTAGGCAAACGGCGGGCTATCATCGACACGGGCGGATTCAATGCCAGTGCCAAAAACAACGACATGCCGATCAATATCAGTGCTGAGCGAGTTTTGTAGAGAACGAGGATTGTGAGCGCAAAAGCGGCTACAACAAATACAAGACGCACAAATACTTTTGTATCGATATCGATCTTAACTTTCATACAACTAGTATGTCTCATGGTGAGATGAAAAACAATGAAAAGAAAGTTGTCTTAAAAATATCTAAATCGCATCAGCCAACTTGTAAGCCTGATCAGTGTAGTGCGCGACAGCTATACTAAGCGCTTACGCCTAGAGCTGCTAAAACAACAATAGTCGCAACACCAATAATCACTACGAGAAACATTACTCTGTTTGGATAAATATCGACAAGGTTCTTTTGTGATTTTTTAGGAGATAACTTTGCTTTTTTCTTTACCATACGCGTAGTATACCATGACCTTTTTATATCTGTTATGATAAAGCATATGGATATATACAAAAAGCTAGAACAGGACCTCGAACTATCTGTTGATACAACAACAGCAACACTAGAGCAACACTCACATGACGCAAGCCTATTTGAGTTGAAACCAAAGGCAGTATTGCGCCCAAAAAGCTCAAAAGAAGTCCAAGCGCTAGTATCATGGGTAGCTAAACACAAGCGCGACAACCCCCAACTATCTATCACACCGAGAAGTGCAGGAACGGATATGTCTGGTGGAGCTGTAAACGACTCTATCATTATCAATATGACTGACCACTTTAAAGATATCGTTGAGCTAAAACAGGGCTGGGCGCGGGTTCAACCAGGAGTGTACTATCGAGATTTTGACGCAAAAACTGCAAAAATCGGTGCACTACTCCCTAGCTATCCGGCTAGCCGAGACCTATGCACGCTCGGCGGGATGGTAAATAACAACTCCGGCGGAGAGAAATCGCTACGCTACGGTAAAACAGACGATTATGTTACTGAGCTCAAAGTAGTTTTGGCTGACGGTAAAGAGTACACGATAAAGCCTTTGAAAAAAGCCGAGCTAGTGAAAAAGATGGCTCAAAAAGATTTCGAAGGAAAGATGTACAAGCAAATTTTCGAGCTTCTTGAAGAAAACTACGACGCAATCCAAGCCGCAAAACCAAACGTCAGCAAAGACTCAACCGGTTACCATCTTTGGAATATTTGGAACCGCGAATCAGGTATATTCGATCTTACGAAACTCTTCGTTGGCGCACAGGGAACACTCGGTATTACAACCGAAGCAAAAGTAGCACTCGTTGAGCGTCCAGAGCATTCTGGATTGCTGGTCTTGTTCCTCAGAGATATCGATGAGCTGGGCGTATTGATCAACAAGGTACTACAACACAAGCCGGATGCGTTTGAGTCATTTGACGATACTACGCTCTTGTTAACGATCAAATTCATGCCGTACTTTTTGAAAATGCTTGGCCCTAAGCGCTTTGTAAAACTGCTTATAAGCCTTGCGCCTGACGGACTACAACTCCTACATGGTATCCCAAAGATGGTGCTCATGGTTGAGTTCACAGGACACTCCGAGGATGAAGTGCGCTCGAAAGTCCACGCCCTACATAGCGAACTAGCCCACCATAAAGCTCGTTACGAAATAAACGGCTTCGAAGAAGATCCTACAGAAGGTAAATCTGAGAAATTCTGGATAATGCGCCGGCATAGCTTCAATCTACTCCGTTCCAAAGTAAAAGATAAGCACACGGCACCATTCATTGATGACTTTATCGTTCCTCCAGCCGAATTACCGAAATTCTTGCCAAAACTTCGCAAGTTGATTAAAAAATATAAGCTCTTCGCGACTATTCAAGGCCATGTTGGAGACGGTAATTTCCACGTTATTCCTCTCATGAATATCGAAAAGGAATCTGAGAGACGCAAGCTCCAGCCCTGCATGAAAGAAGTTAACGAACTAGTCCTGAAGCATGGTGGCTCTCTTTCTGGTGAGCATAACGACGGAATGGTGCGCGGCCCATGGTTAGAACGGATGTACGGGAAGGAAGTTCTTGGATATATGAGCAAAGCAAAATCCATCCTCGATCCGGACAATATATTCAATCCTCACAAGAAAACTGATGCCGACTGGGACTACAGCTTCTCCCACATCCGTAAAGACTTCTAGTATGCAAAGTGTCATCGCTTCTCTAAAGAACGTTTCGAAAAATTTTGGCGAAGTAGAGGCAGTGCGCGACGTCTCTTTTCAAATAAAAAAAGGCGACGTGATTGGTTTTGTAGGCCCAAACGGCGCAGGAAAGACCACCACCATCTCTATGATGCTAGGCTTCATAAGTCCATCTAGTGGTAGCCTCGAGCTTTTTGGCGAGCGAGTCACCACCAGTAGCGCTCACAGGCAACACTCCCGCATTGGATACATTGCCGGTGATATGGCGCTACCGCTCAGCCTTACCGGAGCACAGTACACATCATTCATGGCCAATCAAAATGGTCGGGACAATGACCTATACACGAATCTCGTGTCACGACTTCATCCTGTGTTCGATAAAAAACTACATGACTTATCGAGAGGCAATCGCCAGAAGGTAGCACTGATTGCAGCGTTACAGCATAAACCTGAGCTACTCGTTCTGGATGAGCCAACCTCAGGCCTCGACCCATTGATGCAAGATTTATTCTTAGAATTCGTAGCTGATGCAAACAAAAATGGTGCGAGTGTGCTCATGTCGACACACATACTAAGTGAAGTATCAACTGTTTGCCATCGTGTAATCTGCATGAAAAACGGCAGTATCGTCATGAATAAAACTATCAAGGATATTACTTCGAAACTCGG
>CALFQW010000102.1 GCA_937919305.1 uncultured Candidatus Saccharibacteria bacterium | reverse complement strand
GTGCTTGTAAATCGTCGCTTCACCCCCCTGGCCGATCACCTGATTCGCCCGGAGACGAATAGACTGACCAGCGATCTCTACACTAGGCATCATCTTCTCCTTCGATATCAGGCTGTCGACGGGCGACAACGAGCGTTGTGTCATCCGAAAGCAAGCCATGCTCAGGACTTTGCACAGGCCAGTCACGACCGATTAGTTTGAGTTCGCGATTTACTAGTTCAGGGTTACCCCCAAAATAGCGATCACTCTGCCAAAACTGATCGATCGGACCTACCTCTGTCGTCAGCCCCGGACGGCTTGCCTGCTGGTTCCGGATCAAATCATCGATCCCATCACTGCCGATCAGCAAGTGGTCGACCGCGCTGACATCACCAGACCACACTTGACGCAAGCCAACACTCCCAATATCGAGCTGAACTCGCTCAGGGATAAGTTGGTAGGCAAGGTATGGCGGTTGATTGTTCGGAAAGGGTCCGAGCTCGAAGTGCGCATCGTTGACAGCTACAAAGCCGTCACCACATGCATACACTTCGATCTGGTCCTTTGTGGCAGCTACCGCGACGATCGTGAAGAGAAAATACTTCTCAATCGCCAAGGAGTATGGCTCGGCCATCGCTCGAGCGACGACGTCCATCTGGGTAAGCACCGTCCTCTCAGCTCTTCCCCAATCAATACCTTGATTGGTTTCGATCTGCGAAGAAAGTTCACCAGATAGGGTCGACGCACCGAGTCGAGCACCAAACTCTGAAACACTGCCGCTTGAGCAACCGTCAGTCACCACGGCGACGAATCCATCTTGAGACTGCTGGTAATACCACGCGTCCTGATTGTTTCGCCCACTGATTCTATGGCTTCTACCGATCATGCTGCCCGCTGCAAGTTGCCAGGCGCTCATTGTTTCACCTCAATTCATTTGGATAGATTGAACTGTTAACGTTCGAGGAGCGCTTTCGTGCTCACTGCTTTACGCCATTCTCGACTTCCGAGCATTTCCGGAAGGAGCACAACCATGGATTACTTGGTTGTTAGTGTCAATATAACACTAACTATAGCTCGCAATCAATAGTATTTGTAAATACTACAATAACTAAATGCGGGTTCTGTAAGTTCTCTGAGAAATCACTCCAGCTACTACCTAAGCGTCTTTGCGCGCCACCAGTAGAGTGTTAGTGACAGGATGCGGCTCACTGATCAATGCCCCATCTCGCAACGTGAACACTTCTGCAGCCGGTGCAAATCGGTTCTCGATCAACCAAGGGTTTTGGATACTTCTAGACCCTGTGTCTACCGTGAAACCGACTTTTTCGAGTAATCTTCTCCAATCGTCATGCTCGAAGAAGCAAAACACTTCGTGCATTTCACTACTCCAACTATCGATATAATCCTTCTTTGCTAGAAAATCACATAAATCAGCCCGGCGCATAACGTAGTAACGTTCATCATCAATCACTTGCTTATGATAGGTAATTCGATCATCTTCATCAGCACGAAAGTCAGAGGCAAAGCGCAAGAATCGTGCTTCTGTCGAAAGCGACTCAAGCCAATCATGAAACGCTTTACCATCTAGATCATTTTCTACCGAGTCAGGGTTTTTGCCGTCAGAACTAGTGAATCGTACGTGGACGATATCATCTTTACTAACTGGGCCGACGACATCATAGTTGATGTATACACCGCCAGGAGCAAGCATATCGTACATACGCCTGACAAATCGTTCCAGCTCATCCTTGCCGAGATATGAATAGATCTCATGAGTTAATGCCATAGTGATGATGGTGTCGAGCGTATTGTCGCCAAACGGCGTATTCCGCATGATGTTCCGTTGATAAAAATATACATTCTGATTACCGAAGTCTCCGCTGTTTTTCCGTTGCTCAGCGATCTGAAAGAGCGGGCGAGCAGCTTCAACTCCATAGAAATCTGACTCAAATAGTGCTGGGTGCTCTGATAGTAACTTGAGTGTTTGCCCTGTGGCACAACCCACATCAAGAATCCGTCCAGGCTTCACAAAATCAGCAAAATCATTCACTTTGCGCCATGCATTGTCCTCAAAAGCTTGTCTATATGTCGTATAGTCTCTGGTGTCAGTAATATCGCCGTCATCTGAGTCTATGAGTGGATCAGAAAATATCTCAACGATCTCATCACCGAGTCCATAGGTCTCAAAATACTCGAAGCACGTCGGTTCTATGGATTCACGAACTAGCCGACTATCTCGCCAACCCTTTCCTGCCTTGATGATCTCGGTCACGACATCCCATGGCAGCACATCACGCTGGGTCATGCTCTTCTGATCCAGTTCGGCATAAGCTATCTCATAACCGAGCTTCTCATACATCGCTATAACTGACGGTGTCGAGCAGATAACCACGCAGTTTTGCGGCGTTAGCGTCGTGCTACCACGGCTTTGTATACGAATATCTTCTATGACATATGCAGCGAAATTTTCCTTCGGCTTCATGTTCGTGATCGGATACACCTGGCTTGGGATGTCGTTTTTAGCGGCGAACTTTTCTATCATACCTATGCGACGCTCACCGCTGAGAGGATTGCGCTGCGTTCCACCGTGATTTGCGGACGTGACCGCCCATATTATCTGCAGATCATCACTCAACGACTCACAGCCGGAAAATCCTGTTCCTTCTCTATCCTTCTGTAGTAGCCCCCGCAGATAACTCTGCTGAAATACAGTCAGTGCCTGGTGTCGGCCGGGGATGAGGGCGTACTTGTAATCTGACTTACTCATTCCGTGATCAACCTAGGGCTATGTGCAGCCTGCGATAAGAGCTCTTTACCTGAATAGCGAAGACGGTCATCAAGCTCAACCCATAGACCCTTATCTGGTGATGCGTTCGGATTATCGGGGTAGATATATCGTCGCCAGTGCAGCTTGGCTCGAACATCACTAGGATCATCAGGATTTACTCGAGAGTAGTGAAGTATCGTGCAGTTGCGAAGGGTGTATGATGAGTCGCTGTCGATTGCCTCCCATCGTTCTGGCGTCATCCGCTCTACACCGTAGCGAGCTGCGTTAATGAAGTCGCCATGTGAGACTATTACCACTCTCTTTCCGGACTGCTCCCTATGGAGCGTCCCTTGAAAGTCACGGAACCTTGCATACACATCAGGCATGCTCTCTCCACCATCGAGCCGAGTGTACCAAGGATTCTTGCGCTTTTCTTCGGCAGTGAGCGGAAATTGTGATCGCTGCTCCGCCTTTGGTCGCTGGCCATAAACCCCCCAGCTCCTCTCAACTATTCGATCATCGATAGTCCACTCCTCAAGCGCCTCTCCTCCTGCATGGGCCGCTGTTTCTCTGGTTCGATAAAACGGCGATACATATCGAGCATCAAAAGAACTTAGCCCACCGAGGTTATTATCTAGCCATAGTTTTGCATTTTTTGCTTGCTGTACACCGAGATCCGTGAGGCGATGCTGCCAATCTGGGCGTGCATATATCTGATCCGCTGTGTCTGCGGATAACTCATGTGTGTCATTTGTCTGGACTATATTTGCTTCCGATTGCCCGTGGCGTATAAAAACGAGGTCATTTGGCATGCTCATAATCGTATCTCCTTTTCAACATTATACATGAGGTGATAATAGTTAGTGTTGACATAACACTAACTAAAGCATACAGTAGAGATGTGGTTAGTGTAAATAATACGCAAAGGAGTACACCATGACCAATCCAGAAGCACAACAAACTCGAAATGTCTTCGTCGGCATCGACATACAAAACGACTTTATCGATGGCAGTCTAGCGGTCAATGAAGGCGCAGAGGTTGTTGCCCCTGCAAATACCCTCTCCGCTGAAGTTCGCGATGATGGCGGTACTGTCGTCTGGTCAAGAGACTGGCATCCGAAAGAAACACCCCATTTTGACGCCTGGCCCGTCCACTGCGTGCAAGAAACACGAGGTGCAGCATTTTCAGCGGACCTCGACGTCCGCGAGACAGACATCGTGCTATCAAAAGGCATGGGTCAAACAGACGGCTACTCCGCTATGGAGGGTGTGGGACCTGCTGGTCAAACGCTCGAGTCTATCATTTCACCTGAATCTGATGAAAGAGTACGAGCTATCATGCTCGGACTCGCGACAGACTACTGCGTTCGGTCTACCGTTCTCGATAGTTGCGTGACATTTGGCGACAACCCTGATGTCGATATCATCATCGTTCGAGACGGCATACGCGCGGTAAACATAGAACCTGATGATGAACAGCGAGCAATGCAAGCCATGGAAGAGGCCGGGGCCATCGCCATGACTTCAGAAGAAATACGTAGGGCGTTCTTTTAGAAGAAGCCCGACAGGAGAAATGACATGGAAGATCTAGATATAAAACTCAGCAACGGCCTCGACTACTACAAGGCGACGATGGGTCAAGTCGAGTTCGAGAAACATGCCGATGCTATCGTTACTTTTGAACTCAAAAATCGTAGTGCGGATAAGCTATCTGATTTTGTTAGCCCAGAAGAGCTGCGTGATCGACTCGTACAGTTCCAAGGAGGCTGGAACCCCGATGAGATCGCATACCTCGCAAGTCTTCAGGCTCAGGATGGTACTGCACGTTTCTCTCGAGAGTATCTAGACTTTCTGATGGACAACGAGCTCCCTCCCGTCAGTGTCGCTCTCGATGATTCAGGAGAGCTGAGTGTCAAAACAACTGGTGCGTGGCCACTTGTCACTTTCTGGGAAACCGTGGTGATGAGTGAGCTGAACGAACTATACTTCAGCAAGAAAATGCTCCAAGACGGGGTGTCACTCGAAGATTTATACGCAGAAGGTGATCGGCGCTTGAGTGAAAAGATAGCAATACTCAAAGATCGTCCTGATATCAAATTCTCTGACTTCGGCACCCGGCGACGATTTAGCTATGGCTGGCAAAAGCATGTTGTCGAAAGACTTGCAGCTGAGCTGCCCGATAGTTTCGTCGGTACCTCAAATATAGCGCTTGCAAATGAGCTAGGCTTAACGCCGATCGGCACTTTTGCGCATGA
>CALFQW010000101.1 GCA_937919305.1 uncultured Candidatus Saccharibacteria bacterium | reverse complement strand
CTCGTGATACTTGCGATCTACTACGGGATCACCGAGGATGAGCAGGCCACCGAGCCGGCTCCGATCGACATCGTCGTCTACCCGCAGGACAACCCGGCCTTGCTGGCGAGCGTCGTGACGAACGCGAACACTCGCAAGGCCGCCTGTGTGGAGAGCTTGGACGCTTCGACGCTGAGCCGAGGTCAGGACCGCGAGTACGGCCAGACGCTCATGAGCATGGGAGTCACAGGTGATTCCAAGGAGTTCATGGAGATCACCGTCTCCAACGACGCTGCCGAGATCGTCGGCGGCTTCATCGACGGACAGACAGGTTTCGTCGTCCAGAGTGGTGATGCGCCGATCGGACGTTTGCTCTTCGAGGGAGTGAACTTCCACGAGGTCAACGACGCGATCAAAACCATCACTCTGTGTATCCGACCACCGACAGAGTAGTCGGACCACCTAGGCCGCCCCGCACGCTAGACGCGGGGCGGCCTCAAAACTTTCTAGCCATTTTTGGTATTTGCAATTTTATTCAATTGGCGTAGTATGGGCACTTGACCTAATATATACAAAACGCCTATGTCAAAAAATCTAGTAATCGTCGAGTCACCAGCGAAGGCTAAAACTATCGAGAAATATCTCGGGAGTGACTTTATCGTCCTCTCGAGTATCGGGCATATCAGATCCATCGCAAAGAAAACTAAGGATGGTACGCCGCCTATAGATATAGATAACGACTTCGCAACGACATATGAGATTGATAGCGAAAAAAAGAAGACCATCGCCGAGTTACGAAAAGCCGTCAAGTCAGCAGACACAGTCTGGCTCGCAACCGATGAAGACCGTGAAGGGGAGGCCATAGCGTGGCATCTCTGCGAGGTACTTAAGCTCGATGTCAGGAAGACGAAACGGATCGTGTTTCATGAAATAACCAAGGGGGCCATCACTGATGCGATCAAAAATCCTCGCACAGTGGACATGCATCTCGTGCAAGCACAGCAGGCTCGACAGATACTCGATCGCATCGTCGGCTTTGAACTCAGCCCAGTTGTATGGCAAAAAGTTCCCGGTGGAAAAAGTGCTGGCCGAGTCCAAAGCCCAGCAGTTCGTCTACTCGTCGAAAGAGAACGAGAGATACGTGACTTCACAGGGTCATTCCAATTCCGCGTGACAGCAGTATTTGAACACGGTAGCGAAAGTGTAAAGGCCGAACTACCACAGCGGTTCGATACTGAAGAAGATGCGGCAGCCTTCCTTGAGTCCCTGAAAGACGCATCGTACGCAGTGAGCAACATCGCAACCAGCCCGAGCAAGCGGAATCCAACAGCACCATTTACGACAAGCACCCTACAGCAGGACGCAAATGCAAAACTAGGCTTCGGATCAAGAGCGACAATGGCGAGCGCCCAAAAGCTCTATCAAGCCGGAAAGATCACCTACATGCGTACCGACTCAGTCAATCTGTCTGCTCAATCACTCGCGGCAACCGCAGACTACGTGCGTAAAACGTATGGTGACAAATATTCAGAGGTTCGCAAGTTCAAAACGAAGAATTCTAGCGCCCAGGAGGCTCACGAGGCAATCCGGCCAACGGACATCAGTCTCGAGATGGCAAGCACCGACTCATATGATCAGAAACTCTATGACCTCATACGACGTCGTACACTCGCGTCGCAGATGTCTCCCGCCCAGCTAGAGAAGACAACAGTCAAAATAAGTATCAGCTCATCTGAGCACCAATTTGAAGCTAAAGGTGAGGTGATATTGTTTGATGGTTTCTTGCGTGTCTACGGCGGCAAGAAAGACGGTGATATACTGCCAGCCATCGAATCAGGCGACACATTACTACTCACCGAGAGTATCGCCAGGCAGACATTTAGCCGACCTCCAGCGCGATATACCGAAGGATCGTTGGTCAAGAAACTTGAGGAGCTCGGTATCGGACGACCAAGCACATACGCAACCATTATCGGTACCGTCCAGGCTCGTGGCTATGCCGAACGCGGCGAGGGAGAGGGCGCAGAGCGTGATGTCATCCAGCTATCAACAGATGGTAGGGCGATCAATAGAGAAGTCGTGCAAGAAAAAACTGGTGCTGATAAAGGCAAGCTGGTACCCACTCCTGCTGGTGAACTGATAGCAGATTTCCTCAGTAAACACTTCGATGAGATCGTCGACTATGGCTTCACAGCTAGCGTGGAGGAACATTTTGACGATATCGCCGAGAACAAGCTCGATAGAAATAAAATGCTCAGCGGGTTTTACAAACCATTTCACGCTCGTATAGAACAGTCTGGCGACATAGACCGATCAACAGTTGGAACGAACAGAGAAGTGGGCATCGACCCGAAGACCAAGAAGCCAATCACTGCACGTTTTGGAAGATTTGGCCCTATGCTACAACTCGGCTCACAGGACAGTGAAGAAAAGCCCGAGTTTGCACCTCTACCGAAAGGCACGACACTGGAGACGATAAGCCTAGAGCAGGCACTAGAAGCATTCAAGCTACCGCGCACACTCGGTGAGACTGATGATGGAAAGATCATCAAAGCCGCTATCGGCCGTTTCGGGCCATTCTTGCAGATCGGAACAAAGACGACAAAGTCAAAGCCTCTCTACGTCAGCCTAAAAGAGGATGACCCACATGACATAACTCTCGACAGAGCCTTAGAGCTATATGCAGAAAAACTGAAAGCAGAAGCTGAGAAAAACATCGCTGACTTTGGAGATGGAATAAAAGTACTCAACGGGCGCTATGGACCATACATAACCGACGGCAAGAAAAACGCGAAGATTCCAAAAGACGCAGATCCAAAAAAAATCAGCCATGATGAGGCCAAAAAACTACTCAGTGAAACACCTGAGAAGAAAAAAGTTCGTCGTACTCGCAAAAGGTAACAGCTGCCCGCTAGTGGTAATGTACAATAAGAGTGCCACTATTGTGAAAATCCCGCTCCTGAATGGGCGAGTTCATCATTTTATGAAATAGTCTAAGCCAAGACGAGCCTATCTGTATCAACAGGCACGCTCAATGCTATGTCGGTATTGTCTGGTGAAGGTAAAACAGGATCAATTTGTGGAACAAAGCCATTTCGAATCTCATAATGAACACCTCGCTTATCATGTACCAAAATACGATGCGAGGTATTTCCCTGAACCCTACCGTTCCAAAAACCATCAAATGCCAGTCCTATATATACTTTGTTCAGACTGCCGGATTTCAGTATAATCGCCTCCGATCCATCAGGCTCTTCGTCACCAATGTCGTGAATCTTAAAGGGTTGCATCCATGCGCCCATTGAAGCGTTCAGTGGCTGCTTGACTTTAAAATACATCCCGATGATGGCATCTTGACCAAGTGACCGAAGACTCCTGACTCTTTCTTCTTTCAACTTTTCGTACATACTCGCATGACGAAATCCGGCTCTTTCTAATCCTGGCATACAATCACTGTAATACACCCAGCAGGTATATCAAGTAACAAATAACCTATAAAGCTAGAGATAAAAATACTATTTACCATAAGCGTCTAGTATGTGCTATAATAAACACATAACAGATTTTATTTGACATATTATAAAACAAGTTCTATAATACTAAATGAATCTGATGTACGAACATCTAAAATACCGATGTAATGGATAGAAAAGGATACTCATGGACGAGACGCCGACAACAGTAGTCACAACACCCGACATCAAGGCAGTGGTTAGTTCTATTTTGGACGGAATAGAGCGCGAAAGAGAGCGCGAGATCATCTCTCGACGTTTCGGTCTGTATGACCGAAAAGAAACTCTTGAACAAATAGGTGAATTGCTCGGTATTACTCGTGAACGTGTACGACAGCTAGAGAAGGCAATTCTCTCACGACTACGATCGGCTGCCAAAGAAGGTAAACTCGAACTCGAATCCATCGAGCGTCACATCGTGGAACAACTGCACGACCTGGGCCGTACTGCACGGCTTTCTCATATCACAGAAAAGCTTGTACCTGGTGGCGATGACCGCGATAAATCACACGTGGCATTTGTCGCTGAGCTAGCGCCAAAATTATCTGTACTAAGCGAAAACGACAACTACCATCATGGAGTCGCCATAGCGGAGCATCACGATGAGAAGCAACTTCGCAGCCGTGTTGATCATATAGTCAAGACGATCAAAGAACACGGTGAGGCAATCCCTGCAAAGGAACTCCACGAAAAACTTGACTACGAGCACCCTGATCACGTTCGCGCCATCGCAAGCCTCAGTAAGAACCTTGCAACACTCAAAGATGTTTGGGGCCTTACAAAGTGGCCAACTGTCAATCCGAAGAATATACGTGACAAGATCTACGTGATATTACAGGAAAACACAAAACCGATGCATTTTTCAGAAATTGCTTCATCCATCAAAGATAGTGAATTCAAGCGCAAAGACGTCACCACACAAGCAATTCATAACGAACTCATCAAAGACAAGCGCTTCGTGCTCATTGGCCGGGGTATCTACGCACTCAACGAGTGGGGCTACAAGAAGGGTACGGTAGCGGATATCATAACAGAAGTGCTGAAAAAAGCCGGTGAACCACTACATCGCGACGAGATAGTCAAGCGAGTCCTCAAAGACCGACATGTTAAAGAAACTACGATACTACTCAACCTACAGAGCAAATCCGCGTTTAAGCGCGTTGCCAAAGCTACATATACGCTTGCAGAACCGGCCTAGTCTCACTCTGCCAAAAAATCAGTCTAGGTTTGCGTCTCGAGAGATTTTGAGAGACAATAGGAGTTAGCGATGGGCACAATACTCGCATGGTTCTTCAGTTTATTGCTGCAGTGGTACATATGGATACCGCTCGCAGCTACTTTGATATACCTTGCATGGCGAAACAGTCGGAAGATAGCGACAGTTGAAGCAACTGAACACGTCTTGATAACACTGGAAATACCGAGAGCAAACGACAAAAGCGAACTAGCTGCTGAGCAAATGTTCGCGAGCCTTCATGGTATACTCCGGGATAAAGCTGAGCTGCGCATGAGCGGTGGGCTCCAGGAGCATATCAGCTTTGAGATCGCAGCCATAGACAAGCTCATCCGGTTCTATGTTTGGATTCCAAAACATCTAGTTAACTTTGTCGAAGGTCAGATATACGCTCAATACCCCACGGTACAGATACACACTCTTGATACTGATTACACGGCGCGTGAATCGACACATCCTGTGGTTTATACATCTGAACTAAACCTCACCGATAACGAGATGCTACCGATCAAGACCTTTCAGAGCTTTGAGGTAGATCCAATCGCCGGCATAACCGCGACTCTAGCAAAACTCGAGAAGCACGAAGAAGTTTGGGTGCAGGTGCTGGTAAGGCCGATTGCGGATGACTGGCACAAAAGCGCTAATAGATTTGCAAATAAAATCCGTGACGGTAAGGCTGGGGGCTTTGACTTGCTCAGTGGTAGCGGTAAGTATCTTATCCAGGGCATCGAGGCACTATGGAAACCGCCAGACCAAACTGAAAGCGGCGCACCCTCAAAGCCAGAGTTATCTGAGCGTGATAAGACTCGCATTTCTGAAATAGAGAAGAAGTCTACGAAATTAGGCTACCAAGTTAAGATACGTATCGCATATCTCGGAGATCAACAGACCGTTGCGAAGCAGAGCATGCAAGCTCTAGTCGGTACTTTCAAACAATTCAACTCAACGAACCTTAACGGCTTTAAGGTTAGTAGTGGTAGCTTTGCTCGAGAAGAATTAGATAAGTATAGGGCGCGCTTTTTCATCGATCGGGGATACATTCTTAATATTGAAGAGCTGGCTAGCGTATTCCACCTTCCTCATACTAATGTGGAGACCCCAAACATCGTCTGGGCGAACAACAAGACTGCTGAGCCGCCTGCGAAGCTACCAGTGCTTACAGGTGATCCAGTTCATGACGAGCAAGTGAGTGCCTTTGGACTCACGAATTTCCGTGGTATCAGTCATCAATTTGGTCTATACCGATATGACCGCTCCCGGCACGTCTACATCATCGGTCAGACAGGCGCAGGGAAGAGCGGTCTGCTCGAACTATTCGCACTTAGTGACGTCTATCACAAACAAGGTTACGCCATCATCGACCCACACGGTGACTTTGCGATAAACAATATGCACTTTATACCCGCAGACAGAATAGATGACGTTGTGTATTTCAATCCCGCTGACACTGCGTTTCCTCTCGGTTTTAACCCTATGGAAGTCTACGACCCGAACCAAAAAAACAATATAAGTTCGGAAATTATAGGTGTTTTGAAGAGAATGTTTGGCGACAGTTGGGGCCCTCGCCTGGAGTATATCCTTCGCTATACCATTCTGGCGCTACTAGATCACCCAAACACAACTATGCTGGACATCACTCGTATGTTAACGGATAAAAAGTTTCGCAAAGAAGTACTCGCAAGCTGTAACGACCAGGTCGTTTTGCAGTTCTGGAACATCGAGTTCAACAGCTGGAACGAGAAATTCCAAGCTGAAGCGGTTGCTCCAGTGCTTAACAAAGTAGGGGCATTTACGGCAAATCCGATCATCCGAAACATCATCGGGCAGCCGAAGAGCACATTCAACATTAGGAAACTGATGGATGAGGGGAAAATATTGATTGTCAACCTATCGAAAGGTCTTGTGGGAGAAGACAACGCAGGTATTCTAGGCTCGTTCATCGTCACAAAGATACAGCTTGCAGCTATGAGCCGATCTGACATAGAGAAAATCGAAGACAGGCGCCCATTTTACTTGTACGTTGATGAGTTCCAAAATTTTGCGACCGACAGCTTCGCTACCATCCTCTCTGAGGCGCGTAAGTACGGCCTTAATCTAACAGTCGCCAACCAGTACATATCACAGATGCAAGAAACGGTGCGTGATGCTGTGTTTGGAAACGTGGGAACTACGATCAGCTTCCGCGTATCAGCCGATGATGCACCCCTCTTATCTAAACAGTTCGAACCGCAATTCGAATCAAATGACTTGCTACAGATGCGTAACCGCAGCTTCATCATCAATATGGTAATCCAAGGTGAAAAGTCTCCAGCCTTCAGCGCGACCACTCTGAGCCTACCCCAGTCTCCAACAAGTTATCTGCAGCATATCATCGATAGTTCACGCCGTAAATACGCCAGGGAGAGGGAAGTGGTTGAAGCTGAAATCCAAGAGTTAGTCGGCGGTACGTCTCAGAGCAAGCAGCCTCAGTCTACGACATTGGCTAAGAAATGGCCGGTTGATCAAGGTGCAAAAAAATCTACACCTACAGTTCAGCAAGAGCAGGGAAAGAAGAGTGGTGAGAACAAACCCGCCTCATCTACCCCATCAACAAATGCAGAAACCCCTGCCGCTGATGCACCAAAAAAGCGCAAACGTTCACGTTCACGTAGTAGGAAAAAGAAAAATACCGACGGAGCTAACCAAAGCAGTACGCCCACACAGAACCAGGCGAAGGCCAACGAAAGCTCTTCGAAGAGCTCAGACCCCACTGAGCTTCGTCTTAGATAAATAGCACAAGATAAATATTTTAGAACAAATATAGAACACTCTCAATGTCTTCATAACTACGTTGACCATGCAATAAGAAAAGATGTAAGTACCAGACAGCGTTGTAGCAACGCAAGAAAAGGGAAAACAAGAAACTACGTAGGTTCAAAGAGAAACAAAAAGTGCATTTCGATAATAAGGAGGTCTTAAGATACACGAATCATATTTAGTAGTGATGTCGCACAATATATCTTTTACGACACAACATTATTAATTTATCTTGGTGTGATTGTACGCATCTATAAGTTCTAAACAGGGTACTACTCCTCGAATCAATGCAGTATCCTTACAAAGATACGATTATTTCATTTACTTTACCACTATCGTTCAACACATACATAGAGGAAGTCGCGTGGTATACGTTTTTGATATATAGTGCTGTTTTTTTTCCACAATCCCACGGCATGATATTTGACAATTGCCTGACTATGTTTTCACACCCCTACTTCCCTTTATATTTGACAATTGCCTATTTTTGTAAAATTATATATTTTTTTTGGATGTAGATATCACTATATCAATTAGAACAAATATAGAACAAAGTAGAGCAAAGGGGTAGCCCGCCCTATGATAGGCTTATCTGTAATATGCGCGCGAGCTGACTCGCACATCAACATACTCAGGCTGCAGTCCTGAGCTTTCTAGATATCGAGTAATATTTTGAATATCGCGCACCTGCCCTGCCGGATCACGGTCAACGTTGATTTTGTAGTAGTACTGTCTACCTTCTAAACGAATGTCGACTTGTCGTGCTAGTCCTGCGGGAAGATCAACGGTTGAAACCTGTCCGAGACCAGTGCCATTGATCAGAACAATCATTCTACTGATATAGCGGAGGAGGCCAGTAGAAGCTACGACCCCTGTTTCGGCACTGATGCCGCTATTATCCCTCACGTCTACAGATGGTGCTGAGAAGTGGTTGACGGTGAATGCTTTTCCACTGGCATCTACAAAATACTGGTTCTGTTGTATGGTCCATGACACGACTGGCTCACGGAACGTTATAGCGAGGTCTGATGTCCATAATTTACCGGATGATTCCAGGCGTGCACCTGCTATGTCGGATCGCTCTCTCGCCATAAATTGCGAAAAAGAAACCTGGTCAAACATAAAATCAAACCGCTCAAAGGGTCTCTCAGAATAATACGACTGTACTAGGGTTGTGTATTGATTTGCGTCACCAATATCAGCGTTGCTCTGCGATGCAATTGCTCTGACGTCGCTAATCGTCGCCGTGTAATTGATGACAATATATAGTAAGCCCGCACAAATCACCAAGATTAGGAATAGATAAGCACCTAGTTTTCGCCGATGTTTCCTAAGTGTTTGTTCATGCAATCTGGGTGATTTGAGCTGAGACTTTTTCTCATTTGAAGCAACAACGCTATTTGAGACACTTCCTGTCAGTGTTGCGCTACGACGAAATGGATTTTCACTCTGATTTTTAGGAACTCGGGATACACCCGCTCGATCCTTGCGAAATTGATAGTGCCCATCTTTCGTCATAAACCGCGCCTTGTCACTTCATATATCATATCTGCTACATCTTTAGCTGCATTCGGTTTCGCGAAACTGTGAAAATTCTTTGCTAGTTGTTGTCGTTTTTGAGTAGAATCAACTAAATCAATCACTTGTTTAGTAAAGTTTTCGTTCTGAACAATCTCTCTATCAGACATAACAACGACAGCTTTTGCAGCGGCGAACACCTCAGCATTCTTTACCTGATCGCCCAACTGAGCAGCCGGTACAACAATACACGGCTTCGCCAAAGCGCTCAATTCTTGCAGAAATGTTGCGCTCGCTCGGGTTACAACTACATCTGCCGCACCGAGAAGTTCATGCATGTCGCTGTATACAAAAGACTCTACTCGTATGTGCTGACTCTCTGGCATCTGACGACGTATTTCATCAGCATGTGCCCTACCACTGACCAGCAATAAACTACAGCCTTTCTGAACTAAAGTGTGTCCCGCGCTGACAAAAGCCTTATTGATACTCATCGCCCCCAGACCTCCACCTACTCCAACTACGAGTGGTCTTTTTATATCAAACCCTAGCTTCTTTTTCGCGTCAGATTGTTCTTTTTTTGAAAACTTTATAAATTCAGGCCCAACTGGCACCCCTGTGTAGGTAGATATACCAGGGTTATAATTGTAGTTCTTTAGCGGTGTTCCCGTAGCTATACCGGCTGCAAAACGTGACAGTACTTTGTTGGTCAAGCCAGGCCTTGCGTCCGAATCGTGTAGCACGAGAGGTATATGTAGCGATTGAGCCGCAAGGCCAACTGGCAGGCATACGTAACCACCCTTAGCGAATACGATATCCGGTGAATAATCGCGCATGATCTTTAGGCTTTGCATGAAACCTACACCGACCCGGAAAATGTCACGAGCATTCTTGCTGTTAGTCTTCAGGTCTATCATCTTTTGCAGCAAAGATTCATCATGATATCGTCTCAGCTTACCTGCGCTTACTGTTTTCACCTTTACGGGTACAGCAGCATGCTTCATAAGGCCTCTCGCCTGAGACTCGAAAGCACTATCACAAACAAAGAGCACCTGGAGCTCATCATCTATCTCAGCAAGTCTATTAATAACTGCGAGAACTGGCGTAACGTGACCGCCCGACCCGCCGCCGACGCAAAGCAACCTCATCCTTGGAGCTCCTTTCTTCTTGTGTGACTGCACCATGGCTAGTGTATCTGGATATTTGAAAAACAAGCCCCAACCCCAGCATCATAAACAGCAAGCTCGTGCCGCCGAAGCTGAGGAACGGTAGAGTAACGCCCGTAAGTGGGAACACGCCCGTCATGGCACCGATGTTAACCGCGACATGCGTCACGATCAGACCGAACACACCCGCAACAACTAGCTGCATCGTAGGGTCCGCAAGCCTATCGATAACAAACAGCAGTCGGCGGAGTAACATCAAAAAGAGAACGAGGATTATACTTACGCCTATAAATCCAAATGTCTCTCCTAGAATAGCAAATATGGAGTCGTTTACCGCTTCAGGTAGATACCCAAATGCTTGTACACTCTGACCCAAACCCTTACCCGTTAGCCCACCGCTCCCAAGAGCAATTGCCGCCTGGTTAATATGGTATGACGATGCATCAACTGCATCTGGGTTAAGAAATGTCATCACACGATCAATTCTGTGTGGAGATGTCGCAATAAGCAAAATACCTGCCCCGACGGCAATGATCCCACAGAGGATGAAGAGCCGTGCGCTCAGCTGTGCGACAACGAGCATTGCAGCAATCATTCCAAATAACGTAATCCCTGTTCCGAGATCCTTCTGGAACACGATGATGAATAACGACGCTAGTCCTATGAGCGCGCCGAGTGGTATCAGTGTGTCATTTACACTATTGACTTTGTTTTGCTGAATACGTCGACCCAAAAACGCTGCGATAAAAAGCAACATGCCAAATTTTAATAACTCAGCTGGTTGAAATGATCCTATACCGAAGTTAAACCATCGAGTTGCGCCTCCAGTTTCTATAATTATGCCGCCGTTTAAGAATAACCCCAAAACCGCCAACAGAAGACACGCAGCAAATCCGGCTATTAAAATCTTCTCAGCATTCGTCTTCCACCACCCTATTGCAATGCTCGCGCTAAGGCCAAAGCCAAGTAATCCTATAGCAAGATAGAGTATTTGTTTTTGCATAAAATGCGCTTGATCGAGACCATAACCACCCTGGTTTATTAGTTCAACACGTGCAGGACTGATAGCATACAGCACAACTAAACCGATGAGCATCAAGATTCCCATGAAGAGCACTATCTGAAAATCAGGTCTGTGACGACGCACGATCGACTGGTTCACTTGTTTAGCGGTAGTTTTTTGCGACGAGCTGCGTGCACTCATCATGTTATGTGACCTCCGGACAGAGCTATGAGTAAGCCAACAATCCCAGTTATCTGCCCTATCACCCAAAATCGCATAGTGACTTTTGTCTCGGGCCATCCTAGTGCTTCAAAATGATGGTGGATCGGTGCAGATATAAATACTTTTCTCTTAAAGAACTTTTTACTAACAATCTGTATCAAGCTAGATCCACCCTCGAGAACAAATACAAATCCAATGATAGGTAGTAAGAACATGGTATCCGTCAACATCGCAACAACACCGAGCGCAGAGCCATAGGCAAAGCTACCAACATCTCCCATGAAAAATCGAGCGGGGTATATGTTGAACCATATATAGCTCAACAATACACCTACGACCGTAAAACAAAATCCTGCTATACCGAGGTTGCCCTGCAGTAAGGCTATGACACCAAACACACCGAATGACATTGCTAGCAGACCACCAGCTAACCCATCTAGACCATCACTGATATTTACAGCATTGCTCGTACTGACCACGACTAGTACAAATAAAGGTATTATAAGCCAGCCGATCTCAAGTGCGCCCACAAAAGGTATATGGATATCGGTGTAGCCGAGCTTTGTATAGAAGAACCATGCAGCAACCAATGCAATGAGCGTTATCAAGGCAAACTTCACACTAGATCTCAACCCTCCGACTCCACCACCTTTTCCTCGAATGTTGATGATGTCATCGATGAGCCCTACTACACCACCACCAAAAAATGCCGCTAGCGGTAGCCAGGTTTGTTGACGGTCTAGGTTTGCTGCTACCGTGATGATAACAACGACTACGAGAGCGATAAGTCCTGCCATTGTGGGGATGTTTCTCTCAAATTTCTTCTCATGTAGTTTGTTGAATACACTTAACAGCTCGCCTGTTGTCGCAGTTGAACGCTGTTTTTTCCAGAAACGATACCGATATGCCGCATATGTATATACCGGCGTGAGTGCCATAGCAAATCCAAAACCAGCAACTGCAAGTGCAAATAGCTTGATAAGCTGCGGCGTGAGTTCAAACAGTAGTGGGATATCGTTTATTTGCATTGTGATGATCTTTTATTCTATTCCTTTTAGTTTTTGGGCGGTATCCTTAAATACTGTATCAACCAGTTCGACATGTCATTGAATATTGGACCTGCCGCTACGGTACCGGCATAACCAGTAGTGAGCTTTGAATCTTCTACTCTCACCATTATGACATATTCAGGCTTATCAGCACCGCCAAAACCAAGGTAGCTGCCGATGGAGTTATCGTCTGTATAACGCCCGGTATTTGGATCGATAATCTGACTCGTTCCCGTCTTTCCTCCAACGATATACCCCTTAGGGTCTTTGTCGCCGAAAAATCCTTTATTTCGGCCTTCGAAGGTCATCTGTCGTAACGAATTCGATGCAGGGGGAGAGAGCACAGCGCTCGAAACGACCTTAGGGGCATTTTCTTGCACTTCACCCTTCTCGTCCAATGTACCCTGGATGAGAGTTGGTTGATAGTATGTACCACCGTTCATCGCTGCTGAAAATGCTGCAGCAGTTTGTATCATGGTAATATTCATTCCTTGCCCAAACGCCATATTTGCATAACGAACGTTGCGGCCCTGTCCTTCATTCGGCCCGATGATGATTCCAGGCTGCTCACCTGCCTGTTCGATACCGGTATTCTGTCCAAAACGATACCTATTTACATAATAATCATGGAGTGTCTGACGAGACTTCTCATTTACATTACCACCACCCATTTGCTCAAGTACATAGACCACACCAGTGTTCAGCGAATACTCTAAAACATCGGTCATCGACGTTCCTGGATATATAGGATCCTCTTCGACGTTCTTGATTATTGTACCGTCAACACTGACTGATCCGGTATTATCAAACGTCGAATTCACATTCACTGCACCCGTATCAAGACCAACCCCCATGCTCAGCACTTTCATCACTGAACCAACTTCATACGGATCAGAAACCGTACCATTCTGGAACTGACGATAATCTTCTACTTCTGTGTATTTTGCGGGATCATAGGTTGGAAGATTTGCCATTGCCATGATGCGACCAGTATTGGGATCCATGACAAGTAAACTGCCTTTTGTCGCTTTTGCACGCTCGAGGCCCGTGCGTAAAATTTCCTCAGCTTTTTGCTGTATACCACGGTCTATGGTTAGAACCATATCTTGCCCATCTTCGGCTGAAATACTAGCGTCATCTCGGCCAATCGTGAGGGGTATTTGACGCACATCTGTCACTGTCTGTAACAAGCCGGCTTTACCTTTTAGCTCAGTGTCCATTTTTCCTTCTAGGCCGTACTGACCTTCACCTTCACTGTTGACGTACCCAAGCATCTGAGCACCGAGCTGCCCTTCGGGATACACTCTTCGGGAAGATTTCTGAAATCCAACACCGGCTAATTTCATCTCGCGAAGTTTTTCAGCCTGAGTTTGTGACACATTTCTTGCCATTACAACATAACGAAGTCGATCACTTGAGAGAAATTCTTCGTACCCATCTACCATTTCACCGCCGGCAATCTTTTGCATTGCTGCTCGAACCGCAGATTCATTTTCGATCTCCTGTGGATCGGCAAAAACGGTGTATACAGTTTGGTTCAAAACGAGAGGTACTGGCTTATCGCCATCAAGCGCATAGACCTTGCCTCTCTCGGGCAAGATAGTCAGTTTTGATACCTGGGTTTGAAAAGCCTGCTCACTGTAGTAGTCATGTCTAATGACTTGTATATAGAAAAGTCGTGCTGCAAACACTGCGAGTATCAACAATAAAAGCAAACGAAGCACGAACGTGCGACTTTGCATTACAGATGATAACTGCTGAAACCATGACATACTGAAATATTCTAATTATTAGCGTATTCAACTTTAGCCGGCTCAACCATTGTACTAGCAACATTGCTACTTTTCACCCGCTCAAGTGCCTGTAGTCGTGCATTTTCGTTTTCTAGATCTTGACGTTCAGCTATCAAGCTCGCTCTTTCTGTCTCAATGCTATCGAGCTGATAGCCATAAGTACTAGTCTTTGTAACCTGCGTCAGATATATCATACCGAGAACGGCTATCATGAGTGCTATTAGCACAGTATGTGATATCGGACCCAGGGATATACTAGGTGCAAATGCGACGGTGTTTTGATTACGTCGGTACATACGTTCTGATCGAGAGCTAAACGTAGCTGTGGTGGAGCGATTTCGAGACATAAGTTTTTTCTTTTTTCTTTTATATTGGTGCTCACCGCACCAATCTGTACGGTGAGCCTGCAGCTTTGTCTACTGCTTTTTTGTTTGAACGACGTGAACGTCGATCTTTACTGCGCGTGACGCGTCTTTGACTACGATAGGCATATTTTTTACCCTATCCTTTCTTTTTATTTTTCACAGCGGCGCGTAAGCTTGCGCTCCGTGCGCGCGGATTGTGAACATCATATATTTTACCCAGGATTGCCTTTTTAGTAATGAGCTGAAGACTAGCTTCATACCCAGCCTTCACCTCATCGCTGAGGTATTGCTTCACCAGCCTATCCTCTAAGCTGTGGAACGATATGAAGGCGATTCTGCCATGCGGCTGCAGTAGATTATCGACAATGTGTAACAGCTTTGATATCTGCTGCAGTTCGTCATTCACTGCTATCCTGATTGCTTGAAAAGTACGCGTGGCGGGATGTATTTTTTGATACGGACCACGATGAGTCGATAGTATGGCATCGGCAAGCTCTTTGGTAGTATGCAGTGGTCTTGCTCGTACGATAGCTTTTGCTACGCGTACAGCATTGCTGGGTCGTTCTTCTCCATATTCACGAAGAATTTTGACCAACTCCTGCTCTCTCGTATGATTGACAACATCAAAAGCACTTTTGCTTTGACGGTTGTCCATGCGCATATCGAGAGGACCATCACGCAGTATCGAGAAGCCTCGTTCTGCCCTATCAAGTTGCGGTGACGACACACCGAAATCAACCAAAACCATGTCATACTTATCGCCTGATGCAACTGCTGCTTGCGCAAAATGCACAAAGTCATCATGCACGACGCGCGCACCTTTCTGCTCGAAAGATTGTAGCTGCTTTATCGCATTATCATCACGATCCACTAGTGTTAAGGCTTTATGGTCGCCTGTACGATTTGCAATCGCTTGAGCGTGGCCACCATACCCTGCTGTCAAGTCGAGGTATGTTTCGCCAGATTGCGGAGCAAGAAGCTCGACAACCTTGTCTAGTAGAACAGGTATGTGAAACCGGTGATCGGCTTCGGGTTGGAGTTGTTGTGGTGTATGTTTACTCATATCTTGAGGTCACCTATCCAGGCAGTCAGTTTTTATTTTCGCAGAAATTTTTGTTTTTGTGTAGCGCCAATGGAGTTGTTGTGGTGTGACGTGTTGGGATTGCCCGATACGTCAGCGTTATCCCACTGGCTAAAGTGTGAGAGACTTATGTGTGTTACCAAAATCTGGGGAGATAATGGTAATAAGTTGGAGTTTTGGGAGGTGTGTTTAAAAAGAAAGTACGAGTGTAGAGATACGTGACTACACTTATCACGTCTGACTGCCAGGTAGCTGACCTCGAGAATCACTCGGGTACTACTCTGGTCTTTGCCGATTTATTAAGGTACTAGATCTCTACTTCCCAGCCATGACGCGCCAATACTTGCCCGCTCTTACACAGACGAGTGTCTTGTCGATGCCTGCATACTGCAATAGATGCTGCTCGAAAACAACTCGGCCCTGCTTTGCGTCCAAGTCTTGCGAAACTTTGCCCATGCGAAACTGTACATTCAGGTCAGCAACTTGTTCATCAAGTATGCTGCCTTTTAGCGCAGGCTCCACATCATCCTCCCAGACATTTACTGGATAGAGATGTAGGTAGTTTGAAAATCCACGCGTTATCACTACTCCGCCTGCGAACTCTGCTCGTAACTCAACCGGTATAGTTAACCGGCGTTTGTCATCAAGCTTACGTTCAAAGTAGTCTAGCGTTGCCATCTCCTCTTCCCTATAGCTTTACGGACTGGTTTGTTTAGTTTTTTGTGCCGTGGTTTTTTGTTTTTCTATGCGAGGTGTTACCCACGCTTACCCACTAGCAACAGTATAGTACCCACTATTACCCACATGCAAGTGTTTTTCATCAATATTGATTAGTTTATGCCGTTTTTCCACATGCAACACCACCAATAGTGCTTTATATGATGCCGTTGACACTACGCTTAGGTATACTGCCGAATTTTGCAGGCTTAACTGTA